>NZ_JBHXVE010000009.1:246683-258919 GCF_042672505.1 Streptomyces sp. NPDC127190 | reverse complement strand
CTCTCCGTGAATGTTTTCCCGTAATCGGGATGAACACCACGAGAGCGGTGCGAGAGGAGGAATAGTCCCCTCGCACACAGCGTCCTCGCTGTGTTATTTCAAAGGAACCTCGACCATCGGACAGTGCCCGACGGACGGGGTATCAACATATCTGGCGTTGATTTTTGGCACGCTGTTGAGTTCTCAAGGAACGGTCGCTTCCTTCGTACTCACCCTCTCGGGCTTTCCTCCGGGCGCTTCCCTTCGGTCTTGCGTTTCCGACTCTATCAGATCCTTTCGGCGTCCGATTCCCGGTCGGCGGGATTGTCTCGGAGCTTTCGGCTTTCGCCGTTGGCCCTTTCGACATTCACTACGTTAGCCGATTCCCTCGGCGACTCATAATCGAGTCCCGCGAGTTCGAATTCGGGTACGCGGGCGCACCGAAATCGACCCCGTCGAGGGGCTTGAGCTAGGTAGTGGTTTGGCCGCTCCGGCTGCTGGCGATGCCGTACCCGGTTCAGCGGCTCGGGATACATTACGCACCTTCGCGAGCCGCGTCAACTTCGGCGGCGGCGTGGCACATGGGCCCGGTAGGGGCTCACTGTCGGGTCGTCCGCCACCCAGTAGCGCCACGGGTGGCGGTCGCCGTCGCCGCCGTCGCCGGCGACTCCGGTGCGGGGGCCGCTCCGTACCTGGTCGGCGGGGACGGGGGTGCCCTGAAGGACGCGGAGCGGGGTGTCGGCGGAGGTGCACGCGTCGGTGCCGTCGAGGGCCCGGTCGATCTCCAGGGCGGTCGCGAGGCGGGCCGGTCCCTTGGCCAGTTCCTTGTCGTTGCGGGCCGAAAGCCGGCGCTTGCGGGCCAGCTCGGCGCCCTCGATCACTTCACCCGCACGGAGCAGTACAGCGCTCGCCCGGCCCTCGGGGCCGCAGACGAGGTTCATGCAGTGCCACATGCCGTAGGTGAAGTAGACGTACACATGTCCGGGCGGGCCGAACATCACCGCGTTGCGGGCGGTGCGTCCGCGGTAGGCGTGGGAGCCAGGGTCGTTCGGGCCGTCGTACGCCTCCACCTCGGTGAGGCGGACGGCGATCGGGCCGTCGGGGGTGGTCCGGACCAGGATGCGGCCGAGGAGGTCGGGGGCGACCTCGAGGACCGGGCGGTCGAAGAAGTCTCGGGGCAGTGGCATACGGTCCGGGGGCGCGATCATGCCCTCCGAGGGTAGTCCAGACGGGTCATGGGCACGGCGGAACCGGGCGGAGGCGGAGCGCGTTTGTAGGGTCGAGTCCGTTCGCAAAGGGAGAGTCAATGGGGTTCAAGAAGCTGCTCGCGAGCCTGGGGGCCGGCGGGGCCTCGGTCGAGACGGTGCTGACCGAGGTGAATGTCGTACCGGGTGGTGTGGTCCAGGGTGAGGTGCGGATCCAGGGCGGGTCCGTGAACCAGGACATCGAGGGGCTGTCCGTCGGGCTCCAGGCCAAGGTCGACGTGGAGAGCGGCGACCAGGAGTACAAGCAGGACATCGAGTTCACCAAGGTGCGGCTCGGTGGTGCCTTCGAGCTTCAGGCGGGCGCCGTGCACGCGGTGCCGTTCGGGCTGGAGATCCCCTGGGAGACGCCGGTCACGATGATCGACGGGCAGGCGCTGCGCGGGATGCACATCGGGGTGACGACCGAGCTGGCGATCGCGCGGGCCGTGGACTCCTCCGACCTGGACCCGGTGAACGTGCATCCGCTGCCGGCGCAGCAGGCGATCCTGGACGCCTTCATCCAGCTGGGC
This sequence comes from Streptomyces sp. NPDC127190, assembly GCF_042672505.1. NCBI lineage: Bacteria > Bacillati > Actinomycetota > Actinomycetes > Kitasatosporales > Streptomycetaceae > Streptomyces > Streptomyces sp. NPDC127190. Next base: position 257,166 of record NZ_JBHXVE010000009.1, on the reverse strand, counting down.
TTCCGCTTCAAGAACGCGGACATGGAACGCGGGCACATCCGGGGCACCCGGCAGAAGCTGCCGTTCTACCAGGAGATCGAGTTCTGGCCGCCGTCGCAGTACCGGGGGCTGAACCAGGTGGAGCTGAGCTTCGTCGCCGACGAGCACGCCATGGACGTGGTGCTGGAGATGGACAAGAAGCCGGGTCTGTTCAGCGAGGGCTCGGACACCTACCGCTCGTTCCAGGTGGGGCTGAACGACTGGCAGGGGACCGACTGGGCGGCTTACCTGAACCAGTGGCTGTCCGAGGTCGGCGGCAAGCGCAACTGGTTCTAGGCTCGGACCCGCTGGTTCCAGATCATCGATCAGGAGGTACCGAGGTGACCGAGCTCAAGCGCCGGCCGCTCCCCCACGACTTCCATCCGCCCGTGCCGTCGTTCACGGTGACGAGCGCGGATGTCGAGGAGGGCGCGACGCTGAAGAGCGCTCAGGTCCACGCGGAGGGCAACACCTCGCCGCAGCTGCGCTGGGAGGGCTTCCCGCCGGAGACCAAGAGTTTCGCCGTGACCTGCTACGACCCGGACGCGCCGACCGGCAGCGGGTTCTGGCACTGGGTCCTGTTCGACATCCCGGCCACGGTGACGGAGCTGCCGGCCGGTGCGGGCGGCGGAAAGTTCGAGGGGTTGCCCGAGGGCGCCGTACACGCGCGGAACGACTACGGGACGAAGGACTTCGGTGGCGCCGCGCCGCCGCCCGGGGACGGCCCGCACCGGTACGTCTTCACCGTGTACGCGGTGGACCAGGAGAAGCTGGGGCCGGACGCGGATGCCTCGCCGGCGGTGGTCGGCTTCAATCTGCGGTTCCACACGCTCGCGCGTGCCCAGCTCATCGGTGAGTACGAGAACCCCGCGCAGGGCTGAGCAGGACGCGATTTCTCAGCCAGGCGTTCATTGAACGTTTGCCCGCCTCCGGTCTTGGAAGTGATCGGAGGCGGGCATTTTTTATTGCGTTGTCCATCTCGGCGCGCCCGTCCAGAGTTGATCCAAGCCCGCCGGGGGGTGGGCAGGTGCACACGGGAGGTGGGCTGGATGCGTGACACGTTGGTCCTCAACGCGAGCTTCGAACCGCTGTCTACGGTGACTCTGAACCGAGCCGTCGTCCTGGTGCTCCAGGACAAGGCCGTCGTCGAGCAGGCCCATCCCGAACTGCGTATGCGCGGTGCCGATGTGGACATACCCGTGCCCCGGGTGATCAGGCTGTGCCGGTATGTGCGGGTGCCGTTCCGAAGACAAGCTCCGTGGTCGCGGCGGGGGGTGCTGGTGCGGGACCGGCACCGGTGCGCGTACTGCGGGCGCAGGGCGACGACCGTGGACCATGTGGTGCCGCGGGCGCAGGGTGGGCAGGACACGTGGCTGAACACGGTGGCCGCGTGCGCGGAGGACAATCACCGCAAGGCCGACCGGACTCCGGCTCAGGCCGGTATGGAGTTGCTGCGGGAGCCGTTCGAGCCGACGCCGGCGGACGCGATGCTGCTGGCCTTGGGGGTCGAGGAGTTCGAGGCTCTGCCGGGGTGGCTGGCTCGGGACGCTGCGTGACCCGGTTCCCCGCGCCCCCTGGAAGGGCGCGGGGCGGAGCCGGCGTTTCCCGGTGACCCTCTAGGTCCCTCTAGGACCCTCTAGTCGATGTTCGGCCTCTCGCGGCGTTCCGTGCTGCCGCCGTTGCCGTTGCCCGCGGAGCCGTTGTTGCCCGAACCGCCGCCGAGGGGGCCGAAGTTGCCCATGGCGCCGGAGAGGCCCTTGAGGGCGTCGCCGATTTCGCTGGGGACGATCCAGAGCTTGTTGGCGTCGCCCTCGGCGATCTTCGGGAGCATCTGGAGGTACTGGTAGGAGAGCAGCTTCTGGTCCGGGTCGCCGGCGTGGATGGCCTCGAAGACCGTGCGGACGGCCTGGGCCTCGCCCTCGGCGCGCAGTGCGGCGGCCTTGGCCTCACCCTCGGCGCGCAGGATCTGGGACTGCTTCTCGCCCTCGGCGGTGAGGATGGCCGCCTGGCGGGTGCCTTCGGCGGTGAGGATCGCGGCGCGCTTGTCACGGTCGGCGCGCATCTGCTTCTCCATCGAGTCCTGGATGGAGGTCGGGGGCTCGATGGCCTTCAGTTCCACGCGGTTGACGCGGATGCCCCACTTGCCGGTGGCCTCGTCGAGGACGCCGCGCAGGGCCGCGTTGATCTCCTCGCGGGAGGTCAGGGTGCGTTCCAGGTCCATGCCGCCGATGATGTTGCGCAGCGTGGTGACGGTGAGCTGCTCGATGGCCTGGATGTAGCTGGCGACCTCGTAGGTGGCGGCCCGGGCGTCGGTCACCTGGTAGTAGATGACCGTGTCGATGTTGACGACCAGGTTGTCCTGGGTGATCACCGGCTGCGGCGGGAACGGTACAACCTGTTCGCGCAGGTCGATGCGGTTGCGGATGGTGTCGATGAACGGGACCACGATGTTGAGGCCCGCGTTCAGCGTGCGCGTGTAGCGGCCGAAGCGCTCCACGATGGCCGCGCTCGCTTGTGGGATCACCTGGATGGTCTTGATCAGGGCGATGAAGACCAACACCACCAGAATGATCAGGACGATGATGACCGGTTCCATCGTGTCCCCGTACCCTTCTCCGCCTCGGCGCCTTGGCAGATCTTATGGCTGTTGAAGATCTTGCTGGTCGAGTCTGTCAGACGGCCGCCCAACTCGTGGGCAGGTTCCGTCAGATGACGATCGCGGTGGCTCCTTCGATCTCCACGACGTCCACCTCCTGGCCCACTTCGTAGGCGCGGCCGGTGTCCAGGGCGCGTGCCGACCAGACCTCTCCGGCGAGTTTGATCCGGCCGCCGGAGCCGTCGACGCGCTCCAGTACGACGGCCTGGCGGCCCTTCAACGCATCGATGCCCGTGGCGAGTTGGGGGCGCTGTCTGGTGTGCCGGTTGGCGATCGGCCGTACCACGGCGATGAGCGCGACGGAGACGGCGAGGAACACGAGTACCTGGACCACGGCGTCGAAGCCGAGTCCGGCGGCGCCCGCGGCGGCGACCGCGCCCACCGCGAGCATGCCGAACTCGGGCATGGCGGTGACGACCAGCGGGATTCCGAGTGCCGCCGCGCCGACGAGCCACCACACCCATGCGTCGATGTTCACATGGTCATGGTAGGGCCGTGGTCGGACGGCGGACAGGGCGCACGGCGAGGCGCGGCGGGGTCAGGACAGCGGCAGGCCCTGGGCGGTCCAGCGGTCGCCGACCTGCTCCACGACGAGCGGGAGGCCGAAGCAGAGGGAGAGGTTGCGGGAGGTCAGCTCCAGCTCGATCGGGCCCGCGGCGAGGACCTTGCCCTGGCGGATCATGAGGACGTGGGTGAATCCGGGGGCGATCTCCTCGACGTGGTGCGTGACCATGATCATCGAGGGGGCGATGGGGTCGCGGGCGAGCCGGCCAAGACGGCGGACCAGGTCCTCGCGGCCGCCGAGGTCGAGTCCGGCGGCGGGCTCGTCCAGCAGGAGCAGCTCGGGGTCGGTCATCAGGGCGCGGGCGATCAGGGTGCGCTTGCGCTCGCCCTCGGAGAGGGTGCCGAACCGGCGGTCGAGGTAGTCGCTCATGCCGAGGCGGTCGAGGAAGGCGCGGGCGCGCTGCTCGTCGATCTCGTCGTACTCCTCCTGCCAGCCGGCGGTCATGCCGTAGGCGGCGGTGAGGACGGTCTGGAGGACGGTCTGGCGCTTGGGGAGCTTCTCGGCCAGGGCGATGCCGGCCACACCGATGCGGGGGCGCAGCTCGAAGACGTCGGTGCCGGGCTTGCCGAGGGTCTCGCCGAGGATGGTGGCGGTGCCCTTGCTGGGGAAGAGGTAGCTGGACGCGACGTTCAGGAGGGTGGTCTTGCCGGCGCCGTTGGGGCCGAGGATGACCCAGCGCTCGCCCTCCTTCACCGACCAGGAGACCTGGTCCACCAGAGCCCGGCCCTCGCGGACCACGGATACGTCCTGAAGCTCCAGAACATCGCTCATGAGCGCGTTGTCTCCCCTTGCAGTGTGGCCGGTCTCGGCTGTCGCGTACGCCTGTGGCTCGGTCCGCCGCGCCGGGTGGGCGCAGCCCTTATGAAATCTACGCCACGAGCGCCCCGCTCCATTCCATCGGTCCTGTCCTTAGGGTGGAGGCATGCTCTCGGAACCGCGTTCAGGACGCCTCGCCGCTTGGGGAAATGCCCTTTTGGCCGGACTTGTCTCTCCGGATGACGCCGTGCTCGCCATCGTGGGCGAGGACGCGGTGCACCGGGTGGAGGGGCTGCCGGACGAGTCCGGGCCGGTCGGGCTCACGCTCGCCCTGGGGCGGCTGCGCAGGCTGGGGGTGACCGCGCTGCGGGTGGCGCTGCCGGCGCCGGGGCATCCGCTGGGGCTGAGCGGGCCGCCGGAGTTCAATGCGCGGGCGCTTCAGGCCGAGGAGGCGGTGGTCTGTCACGGCGCCGCGTTCGGGCTGGTCCCGGAGGTCTACGAGGCGGGGCCCGCCGGTGATGTGCATGCCGAGGTGGTCTGGCATGTGCTGCCGGTGCGGGAGGCGCCGCCCGCCGATGTGCCCTCGCTGGGCGAGGCGGAGCGGGAGCTGGCGGAGGCACTGCGGGACGCGACCGAGCTGCTGTCGAAGCTAGATGTCGCCGGGTCGGGTCCGGTGGCGGAGGCGGCGATCGACGCGTACCGGGCGCGGGCCGAGCGCGGGCGGGAGGTGCTGGCGCCGGGGTATCCGCCGCGTGCGGTGCGGGTGCTGGAGCTGGCGCAGCGGGTGGCGCTGCTGGTGTCGCTGGCGTACGGCGGCGGGCACGGGGGCGCGGTCAGCTCCAGCGAGATCGCGGCGCGGGCGGAGGCGCTCAGGCCGGTGGAGCGGACGGCGCGGCGGGCCCAGGTGGCCGCGTACAACTCGGTCGTGGAGGAGCGGGAGCGGGGCATGCGGTAGGCCGGCGGGGACAGCCGGGGGTCGGCCTCGGACCGTCCGCCGGTCGGGCCGGCCTGCGCCGGAGCGGGCGAGGTCGGTGGGCGGCGGCCTGGCAGGCCTCCCGGTGCACACGGGAGGCCTGAGGTCGTGGTCGGCCGAACCTCAGTGGTTGAGGCCGAGGTTGCCGAAGGCCGGGTTCAGCACGCCGATGACGTTCACGCTGTTGCCGACCGCGTTGACCGGGATGTGCACCGGCACCTGAGCGACGTTGCCCGAGACGACACCCGGGGAGCCGTGGGCCTCGCCGGCGGCGATGGAGCCGTCGGTGGCGGAGGCCAGGCCCGCGCCGGCGGCCACCAGGCCACCGGCCACCATCGTCACGGCCGCTGCCTTCTTCAGGTTCTTCACTTTCCAACCCCTCTTAGCGTCCACCGCGGCGGTGCGCCGCGGTTACGCACTGAAGAACGCCGGGGGCCGCCGGAGGATGCGCCGTCCGGGTGACATTCCCACGACGGTATGAATCTCATCCTGGCCGGTTGCCGCGGGTGAGGTCCTGGGCAGGGCGTTTCAGCCGGTCACGCCATGGCGTACGGCCCAGAGCGCGGCCTGGGTGCGGTCGGCGAGGTCGAGCTTCATCAGGATGTTGGAGACATGGGTCTTCACGGTCTTCTCGGACAGGACGAGGGCGCGGGCGATCTCCCGGTTGGACCGGCCGTCCGCGATCAGGCCGAGCACCTCGCGCTCCCGCTCGGTGAGCGAGCCGCCCCTGCCCTGGCCGGAGTTGGCCTCCTCCTGGGAGAGCAGGGCGCCGGCGACCTCCGGCTGGAGCAGGACGTGTCCCGCGTGCACGGAACGGATGGCGCCGGCCAGGGCGTCCGGGTCGATGTCCTTGTAGACGTACCCGGCGGCGCCCGCGCGCAGGGCCGGGACGACCGTGCGCTGTTCGGTGAAGCTGGTGACGATCAGCACGCGCGCGGGGTTGGCGAGTTCGCGGAGCCTGCGCAGGGCGTCGATGCCGTCCATGCCCGGCATCTTGACGTCCATGAGGACGACGTCGGGCCGTAGCTCCTCGGCGCGGGCGACGCCCTCGGCGCCGTCGGCGGCCTCGCCGACGACCTCTATGTCGTCCTGTACCTCCAGGAAGGTGCGCAGGCCCCGGCGGACGACCTGGTGGTCGTCCACGAGCAGCACCTTGATCGGGTCAGCCACCGGGGACCTCCATCTCGATGACGGTGCCCTTGCCGGGCGCCGATTCCACGGTCAGCGTGCCGCCCACGCCGCTCGCCCGGTCCCGCATGGAGACCAGGCCCAGGTGGCGCCCGGCGCGGCGGACCGCCTTGGGGTCGAAGCCGGCGCCGTCGTCGGTGACGCGCAGGACGGTGCCGCTGCCGCGCCGCTCCACGCGCACGTCGACCTGTGCGGCGTCGGAGTGGCGCAGGGCGTTGTGCAGGGCCTCCTGGGCGACCCGCAGCAGGGCCTCCTCCTGGGCGGCGGGCAGGGCGCGGAAGCCGTTGACGGCGAAGGTCACACGGGCGGTGTGGGCGCGGTCGAGGACCTGGATCTGGGTGCGCAGGGTGGCGATCAGGCCGTCCTCGTCCAGGGCGGCGGGCCGCAACTCCACGACGGCGGCGCGCAGTTCGTCGGCGGCCTCGGCGGCGAGCGCGGCGACCTGGTGCAGTTCGCCCTTGGCGCGCGCGGGGTCGCGGTCGACGAGGGCGGCCGCCGCCTGGGCGGTCAGGCGCAGCGAGAAGAGCTTCTGGCTGACCGCGTCGTGCAGCTCGTGGGCGAGGCGGGAGCGCTCCTCGGCGATGGTCAGCTCACGGCTGCGTTCGTAGAGCCGCGCGTTGGTCAGGGCGATGGCGGCGTGCTGGGCGAGGATGCCGAGCAGTTCCTCGTCCTCGGCCGTGAAGCCGCAACGGCCGTCCCTTTTGGGGCAGTTCTTGTTGGCGAGGAAGAGTGCGCCGATGACCTCGTCGTCGTCGCGGATCGGCAGGCCCAGGAAGTCGACCAGGTCCGGGTGGGCGGACGGCCAGCCCTCGAAGCGGGGGTCCTTGCGCACGTCGGCGAGGCGCTCGGGGCGGGCCTCGCGCAGCATGGCGGCGAGGATGCCGTGCTGGCGGGGCAGCGGGCCGATCGCCTTCCACTGGGCGTCGCTGACACCGTCCACCACGAACTGGGCGAAGCCGCCGTGGTCGTCGGGGACGCCGAGGGCGGCGTACTGCGCGTCGAGCAGCTCGCGGGCGGAGGCGACGATCGTCTTGAGGACGTCGCGCACCTCCAGATGCCTGCTCATGGCCAGCAGCGCGGAACTGACCGCGGCGAGGCCGGACCGGGGGGCGTGACTCATGACCTCACGGTACCGGCGGGGTGTGACAGCGCGGATCGGACCGGTGACGGCCCGGGTCCGGTCCGCTGGTCCTAGGTCGGCCGGTCTAGGGCGGCCGGTCCGGGGCCTATGGCCCAGGGCGGGCGGGGTACGTCGAAGGGCCCCTCGGGGTTGCGGCCCGCGTCCGAGGCGGTGGGGCCGGTGCCGTTCCTAGGTTGTGGTCACCGCCCGGCGCGGGCGGTGGGCGACGAGGGGACGGTAGTCATGCCGGTAGCGATCATCACGGGGGCCTCGAAGGGGCTGGGGCGGGCGCTCGCCGGGGCGCTGGCCGCGCGGGGCTGGGATCTGGTGCTGGACGCCCGGGGCGCGCAGGCCCTGAAGGAGGCCGCGGCGGCCGTCGCCGGGCCCGGTACCCGGGTGGCGGCGCTGGCCGGGGACGTCACCGACGCGGGGCACCGGGCGGAGCTGGTGGCGGCGGCGCGCGCGTTCGGCGGGCTGGATCTGGTCGTGAACAACGCGGGGATCCTCGGGGCCGAGCCCCTGGTGCCGCTCGGCGAGCAGCCGCTGGACGGCTTCCGGGCCGCGCTGGAGACCAATGTGGTGGCCCCGCTGGGGCTGCTCCAGGAGGCGCTGCCGCTGTTGCGCGAGGCCCCGGCCGGTGCGGTGGTCAACGTGAGTTCGGACGCGGCGGCGGAGGCCTACCGGACCTGGGGTGCGTACGGGGCGACGAAGGCCGCGGTGGACCAGCTCTCCGCGGTGCTGGCGGTGGAGGAGCCGGGGCTGCGGGTCTGGTGGGTCGATCCGGGCGGTATGCGGACCGGCATGCTGGCCGCGGCCGAGCCCGGTGCGGACCTGTCGGGGACGCCGGCGCCCGAGGAGGTCGCGCCCGACTTCCTGCGCCTGCTGGACCGGCGCCCGGCGAGCGGCCGGTACACGGCGACGGCGCTGCGGGAGGCACGGTGACCCTCACCCTGGAGGTGCCGCCGGAGCTGTCCGCGCGCGTGCCGGCCGAGCAGCGGGGTCCGGGCCTGGACCGGGACGACGTACGGCTGCTGGTGTCGCGCGGTACGGAGGTGACGCGGCAGGCGTTCCGGGAGCTGCCGCGGCTGCTGCGGGCCGGGGACCTGCTGGTGGTGAACACCTCGGCCACGCTGCCCGCCGCGGTGGACGGGCGGATCGGGCACACGCGTGTGGTGGTGCACTTCTCCACCCGCGGGGACGACGGCCGGTGGGCGGTGGAGCTGCGGGAACCCGACGGGCGCGGTACTACGCGCGCGCGTGCGGGCATGGCCGCGGAGGTGGAGGTGGCGGGCGGGGCGCGGCTGGTGCTGGAGGAGCCGCTGAGTCCGCGCGGGGAGCGGCTCTGGTGGGCGCGGGCGAGCGGGGCCGAGGTGCCCGGTCTGCTGCGGGCGCACGGCCGGCCGATCCGCTACTCCTATACGGAGCGCGACCAGCCCCTGTCCGTGTACCAGACGGTGTTCGCGCTGCCCTCCGCGGACGGGGCGGGCAGCGCGGAGATGCCGAGCGCGGCGCGGCCCTTCACCGCGCGGCTGGTGGCGGAGCTGGTGAGCCGGGGGGTTCAGTTCGCGCCGGTCACGCTGCATACAGGGGTGTCGTCGGCGGAGGCGCACGAGCCGCCGTACCCGGAGCGGTTCGCGGTGCCGGAGACGTCGGCGCGGCTGGTCAACGCGGTCCGGGCGGGCGGTGGCAGGGTGATCGCGGTCGGTACGACGGCGGTGCGCGCCCTGGAGTCGGCCGCCGGGGCCGACGGGGTGGTGCGGGCGGCCGGGGGCTGGACCGGTCTGGTGGTCACTCCGGAGAGCGGGGTGCGGGTGGTGGACGGACTGCTGACCGGGCTGCACGAGCCGGAGGCGTCCCATCTGCTGATGCTGGAGGCGGTCGCGGGGCGGGCCGCGGTCGTCCGCGCCTACGAGGAGGCGCTGCGTGCGCTCTTTCTGTGGCACGAGTTCGGGGACGTGCATCTCCTCCTGCCGGATGAGGCCACTCACACAGAGCGTTGCGACGGCAACTCCTGGTGAGACTGTTACACGGTCGATGTGAGCCCGCGCATAGGGCCCACATCACGTACGAACGGGCATAGGAGAGAGAGTGTCCCCGCATGAACGGGGCAGACGGTCTGGTCTGTCCCGTTTTGCCCTTCCCTGATCCACTACCTGGGATCGTAGGTCACATCTTTGCCAGGGCATTTTGCGCCCGCTAAGAATTGCTCCGTCGCTCAGCGCCGTGGGTCACCGGCCCGCGGCGTTCGTGTGGGAGGAGCCGATTCCCCCGGCGGACGCAGGAGCGACCTCCGCGCTATCGAAGAGGTCCATCAGCCATGCCCAAGAACATCCTCAGTCGTGCTCGTAGTCGGGCCCTGACCAAGCAGCACCGGATCGCCCTCGCCGGCGTCGCCGCCCTCGGCACCGCCGCGCTCGCCTTCTCGGCCGTCCCCAGCAGCGCCGAGACCGTCACCACGGGCGCCCCGGCCACGACCGCCCAGGTCGCCTCGGGTGCCGCCCTGAAGAACGTCAAGGGCACGGTCACCGACCAGCTCGCCGGCCAGAGCGTCAAGCTCGACGCCTTCGCGGCGAAGAAGAAGGCCGAGGACGCGGCCGCCGCCAAGCAGCGCGCCGAGGCCGCCGCGAAGAAGCAGGCCGCCGCCGCTGCCGCGCAGAAGGCCGCCCAGAAGGCCGCGCAGGAGCGCACCGCCCAGGCCGCCGCGAACCGCTCCGTGCAGCGCCCGCAGATGGAGACCGTCGCCGCGAAGACCTACGCGAACAACCTCGACGGCTGGATCCGGCACTCGCTGGACATCATGCGGCAGAACAACATCCCGGGCTCCTACAACGGCCTGTACCGCAACATCATGCGTGAGTCCTCGGGCAACCCGATGGCCATCAACAACTGGGACATCAACGCGGTCAACGGCATCCCGTCCAAGGGCCTGCTCCAGGTGATCCAGCCCACCTTCAACGCGTACCACGTGGCCGGCACCTCCCTGAACATCTACGACCCGGTCGCCAACATCACCGCCGCCGCCAACTACGCGGCCCACCGGTACGGCTCGATCGACAACGTCAACAGCGCGTACTGAGGTCTGGCGCGGACCTCTGCGACGTAGCGGGGGGGGGGGGGGGGGGGCGCGCCCGGGGGGGGGGGCGCGCCGCCGCGGCGCGGGGGCGGCGGGGGGGGGGGGGCTAGAGTCCCGCGGGGGGGCGCGGCGCG
>NZ_JBHXVE010000009.1:229606-246673 GCF_042672505.1 Streptomyces sp. NPDC127190 | reverse complement strand
CCCCGTCAGCGACCAACCCACACACACACCCTGTGTTTCGTGGGGGGGGCGGCCCCCCTCGGCGCGGGCCCCCCTGGGCGCCCCCCCCCCGGGGGGGGGCCCCCCCCTTCGGCGTCGTACGGGCGCGGTTACTTGCGCATGACCTCCGGCTCGTGGCGGCGCAGGAAGCGGGCCACGAAGAAGCCGCAGAGCACGCCCAGGCCCACCAGCACACCCATGTCGGTGAACCACTGGCCGAGCGAGTGGTCCCACAGCGGGTCCGGGTCGGTGGCGTCCCAGGGCAGCAGCACGTTCAGCTGGGCCGTGGTGCCCGCGGCGGACACCGCCCAGCGGGCCGGCATCAGCCAGGCGACCTGCTCGACGCCGACCTTGCCGTGCAGCTGGAAGAGGCAGCCGGTGAAGACGACCTGGACGATCGCGAACATCACCAGCAGCGGCATGGTCTTCTCGGCGGTCTTCACCAGCGAGGAGATGATCAGGCCGAACATCATCGAGGTGAAGCCGAGCGCCATGATCGGCAGGGTCAGCTCCAGGACCGGCCAGTCCTTCAGCAGCAGGCCCTGCTGCGGCACCTTGTCGCCGCGGTAGAGCAGACCGATCGCGCCGATGATGCCGCCTTGCAGCATGGTGATCAGGCCGAGCACGATCACCTTGGACATCAGGTACGCCGAGCGGGACAGGCCGGTGGCGCGCTCCCGTTCGTAGATGACCCGTTCCTTGATCAGCTCACGCACCGAGTTGGCGGCACCGGCGAAGCAGGCGCCCACCGCGAGGATGAGCAGGATCGTGCTGCCGTCCCGGTTGGAGAAGTGGGTCCGCGCCGGGCCGAGGCCGAGGCCGTAGTCGGCGGGGATCAGCACGCTCACCACACCGAGCACGGCCGGCAGCAGGAACATCAGGGCGATGAAGCCGCGGTCCGAGACGATCACCGAGGTGTAGCGGCGGATCAGGGTGGCCAGCTGCGAGCCCCAGCTCTGCGGCTTGGGCGGCCTGATCGGCTGCATCGGATGCATCGGTACGGCCTGCGGGGCGACCGCGTCGATGTCCGCGGCGTACATCTGGTAGTGCTGCGAGCCCTTCCAGCGGCCCGCCCAGTCGTAGTCGCGGTAGTTCTCGAAGGCGGAGAAGACATCGGCCCAGGTGTCGTAGCCGAAGAAGTTCAGCGCCTCCTCCGGCGGGCCGAAGTAGGCGACCGCGCCGCCCGGCGCCATCACCAGCAGCTTGTCGCACAGCGCCAGCTCGGCCACCGAGTGGGTGACGACGAGGACCGTACGGCCGTCGTCGGCGAGGCCGCGCAGCAGCTGCATGACGTCGCGGTCCATGCCCGGGTCCAGGCCGGAGGTCGGCTCGTCCAGGAAGATCAGCGACGGCTTGGTGAGCAGTTCCAGGGCCACCGAGACGCGCTTGCGCTGACCGCCGGAGAGGGAGGTGACCTTCTTGTCCTTGTGGATGTCGAGCTTCAGCTCGCGCAGCACCTCGTCGATCCGGGCGTCGCGCTCCTGCGCGGTGGTGTCGGCGGGGAAGCGCAGCTTGGCCGCGTACTTCAGCGCCTTCCGGACGGTCAGCTCCTTGTGCAGGATGTCGTCCTGCGGGACCAGACCGATGCGCTGGCGCAGCTCGGCGAACTGCTTGTACAGGTTCCGGTTGTCGTACAGCACCTCGCCCTGGTTGGCGGGCCGGTAGCCGGTGAGCGCCTTCAGCAGGGTCGACTTGCCGGAGCCGGACGGGCCGATGACCGCGATCAGGGACTTCTCCGGGACGCCGAAGGAGACGTCCTTGAGGATCTGCTTGCCGCCGTCGACCGTGACGGTCAGGTGACGCGCGGAGAAGGAGACCTCACCGGTGTCGACGAACTCCTCGAGGCGGTCGCCGACGATCCGGAAGGTGGAGTGACCGACGCCGACGATGTCGGCCGGGCCCAGCTGGACCGAGCCGCCCTTGGGCACCGGGTGACCGTTGACGTAGGTGCCGTTGTGCGAGCCCAGGTCGCGGATCTCGAACCGGCCGTCGGGCGTCGTGTGGAACTCGGCGTGGTGCCGGGAGACCTGGAGGTCGGAGACGACGAGGTCGTTCTCCAGGGCACGGCCGATCCGCATCACACGGCCCAGCGCGAACTGGTGGAACGTGGTGGGGCTGCGGTCGCCGTGCGCCGGCGGCGCCCCCGCGCCTCCACCGGGCGCGTGCTGCGCGTACTGGTCGGCGGGACCGCCCTGCTGCTGCGGGAACGCCGGTGCCTGCTGCGGCTGCTGCCAGCCGGCCTGCGGAGCCTGCTGGTGCACCGGTGCCTGGTGCGGCACGCCCTGCTGCGGCATCGCCTGCTGCGGCGCCGGAGCCTGCTGGGCCCAGCCGGGTGCCCCGGCGCCCTGCGCGGCGTACGGCGCCGACTGCGGCCGGCTCGCGACGGCCGCCGAGAGGCTCACCCGCGGTCCGTCCGTCGCGTTGCCGAGGTGCAGCGCCGTGCCCGGGCCGATCTCCAGCTGCTGGATCCGCTGGCCCTGCACGAATGTGCCATTGGTGCTGCCATGGTCCTCGACGGCCCAACTGCGGCCGTTGAAGCTGACCGTGGCGTGCCGCCAGGAGACCCTGGCGTCGTCGAAGACGAGATCACCCTGCGGATCGCGTCCCAGGGTGTACGACCTGGACGGATCGAGCGTCCATGTCTGTCCGTTTGATTCCAGTACGAGTTCCGGCACTCCATGCCCCACTGAGTTGTCCCCCGAATTACCCCCGTCGCAGGGAGTCTAGGGATGTCGAACATCGGGGGGAACTATTTCAGGCTTGGCCCCCTGACTGAAACCCGGGCCTTGCCAACAGCGCCGGCATACGCATCCGTACGCCCGTTGACGGCCCGGCGGCCGGGCCGGAGAGTGGTGGTTCGCGGGCGCTTTCCGGGTGATTCCCGGGTGATTCCCGCGAGGGGGGACAAGCGCGGCGGTGCGTGCCGCCCGGCGGATCGGGGGGTCTGCGATGAGCGCTGGCACGGACGCCGGGACCGCGCGGCACGGTACGGCAGTGCCCTGGACGGACGTGCTGGTGTCCGCGATCGCCGCGGTCAGCTGGGCGTTGCTCGGGATGACGGGCACGGCCGCGCTCGGTCTGCATCTGCTCGGGGCCGACTCCGCGGGCTCACCGGGCCCCATGACGGCGGCCGTTGTGGCCCTCGGTGCCGGTGGTGCGGTCACACCGTCGGGCGATGTGTCCGTCTTCGGACTGAAAGGGGCCACGGCGCATGCCGCCATCGAGATCACGCCACTCGGGGTGAGCCTGGTCGGTGCGCTGCTGCTGTCCTGGTTCTTCCTACGGTCCCTACGGTCGGCCGGTGTTGCGGTGGCCCCCGGTGAACTGCTGGCCCGCGCGGGGGTGGTGGTCGCGCTCCTCGAGGCGATGCTGGGCGTTCTCGCCTGGGCCGGTCACGATGTCATCACGTTCGACGGCGACCGGCTCGGCCCGGACCGGCTGCCGGGCGGAGGCGGCTCGGTGCGCATCCCCGGGGTCGGGGACATCGGCGGGCTGCTGCCGGACCACATCGGCCATCTGGTGCATGCCAGGGCCACGGTCGGCTTCACGGTGGACCCCGCGGCGACGCTGCTCGGTGGGCTCGGCTGGAGCACCGGCGTCCTGCTGCTCGCCCTGCTCGCCTCGCGCCGCGCTCCGCTGCCGCCCGGCTGGGGCGTGCTGCACCGGGTGGTGCGGCCGGCCGTCTCGGCGCTCGTCACCGTGGGGCTGGTGGCCGTGGCGGCGGGGCTCGCGGCGGCCGGGTACGCGGCGATCGGCGACGCGCATCCGCGGCGGATCGCCGGCGCGGCACTGCTCGGCACGCCGAACGGGGTCTGGCTGGGCGTGCCGCTCGGCCTGTTCGTCCCCTGGACCGGCAGCGCCACCGGCACCCTCGGCCACCTGCTCCCCCATCCCCTGGACCGGCTTCTCACCCCCCACTCCGACCAGCCGGTGACGGTGGGCCGGCTGGCGGACCTGGACGGCCGGGTGTGGCTGCTGCCGGTGGCGGCGGCGCTGCTGATGCTGCTGGCGGGGGTGCTGGTCGGGGTGCGGACGGAGGTGGTGCGGTCGGCCGGGGGCGGGCTCGGGTTCGCCGGTCGCTGTGCCCTGCGGCTGGGTGCCGTGACCGGCCTCGCCCTGCCGCTGCTCACCTGGCTGACCGGCCTCTCCGCCCACGCCTCCCTCTCCGTCCTCGGCGTCGACGTCTTCGGCGCGGGCGTCGAACTCCACGCACGGCTGGGCATGGCACTGCTGCTGGGCGCGGTCTGGGGTGCGGCCGCGGGGGCGGCCGGAGCACTGCTGACGTGGGTGACCGGGGTGGCGGGCACACGGGCGGTCCCGGGGGCGCGGGGCGGGGGGTACGGCGGTGGGGTGGAGGGTGCCGCGGACGGCGGTGGGGTGGGTGGGGCCGGGTACGGCGGTGAGGTGGGTGGTGCGGGGTACGGCGGCAGGGCGGAGGAGGACGGGGCCGCGGGTCGCGTCGGGCCGTATCACCCGGGGAAGCCGCACCGGCCGCCCAACCCGGACACCAATCCCTATCTCCGGATGCCGGAGGAGCCGCGTGACGCGGGAACCGGACCGGGCGGCGACGACATGTACGGTGCGCCGACCATCGGCGGACCGCTCGGCCCGGTTCCCCCGCAGCCACGGAGGGTCAGGCCCGAGTGGCCACCGCCACCACCCCCGCCCCCGCGGGACCCGGGCGGGCCGAGGCGGGACCGGGGCTGAGAAGGCGGACTCGGCCGGCCGCAGCCCCCTGGGGGCGCGGGGCTGTGTCTGATATGCGGCTCCGCCGCGTGGGCGCGACCAGGCACGAACAACCCGCACCCGCAGACGCCGCACACCCCCCTCCCCGGCCCTCTCCCGGCCGCGCGGAGCGCACATGCGGGGGTACGGGGTCTCATGGCACAGTCGGGGTGGGACGGGTGGCGATGCGCGGCAAGGGACCCGTGTCGGCTCGCGGCAAGATTCCCGACACCCCGCCGACACCCATTGTTCCGTGTCCGTCAGGCGGACCTCGGCGGCGGAAGGCACTGGGTGCCGGATACGGTGGTGACACCATGAGCGCTTCGCAGACCTCCGAGGTCCCCACTCTCCTCGTCAAGATCTTCGGCAAGGACAGGCCGGGCATCACGGCCGGCCTCTTCGACACCCTCGCCGCGTACTCCGTCGACGTCGTCGACATCGAGCAGGTCGTCACCCGGGGCCGCCTGGTGCTGTGCGTCCTGGTGACCGAGCCGCCCGCCGCCCTGGAGGGCGATCTGCGCGCGACCGTGCACAGCTGGGCCGAGTCGATGAAGATGCAGGCGGAGATCATCTCGGGCCACGGCGACAACCAGCCGCGTGGTCTCGGCCGCTCCCTGGTGACCGTCCTCGGCCATCCGCTCACCGCCGAGTCGACCGCCGCCATCGCCGCCCGGATAGCGAAGGCCGGCGGCAACATCGACCGTATCTTCCGGCTCGCCAAGTACCCGGTGACGGCCGTGGAGTTCGCCGTCTCCGGCGTGGAGACGGAGCCGCTGCGCACCGCCCTGGTGTCGGACGCCGCGGCACTGGGTGTCGACATCGCGGTCGTCGCGGCGGGCCTGCACCGGCGCGCTCAGCGGCTGGTGGTCATGGATGTGGACTCCACGCTGATCCAGGACGAGGTCATCGAGCTGTTCGCCGCGCACGCGGGCTGCGAGGACAAGGTCGCCGAGGTGACGGCGGCGGCGATGCGCGGAGAGCTGGACTTCGAGCAGTCGCTGCACGCGCGGGTGGCTCTGCTGGCCGGGCTGGACGCCTCGGTGGTGGAGAAGGTGCGCCGCGAGGTCCGGCTGACGCCGGGCGCGCGCACCCTCATCCGCACGCTGAAGCGGCTCGGCTACCAGGTGGGTGTGGTCTCCGGTGGCTTCACCCAGGTCACGGACGATCTGAAGGACCGGCTCGGGCTCGATTTCGCCCAGGCCAACACGCTGGAGATCGTCGACGGCAAGCTGACCGGCCGGGTCACCGGGGAGATCGTGGACCGCGCGGGCAAGGCGCGGCTGCTGCGCCGGTTCGCCGCGGAGGCCGGGGTGCCGCTGTCGCAGACGGTGGCGATCGGCGACGGCGCCAACGACCTGGACATGCTGAACGCGGCCGGTCTGGGCGTGGCGTTCAACGCGAAGCCGGTGGTGCGGGAGGCGGCGCACACGGCGGTGAACTTCCCGTTCCTGGACACGGTCCTGTATCTGCTGGGCATCACCCGTGAAGAGGTCGAGGCGGCGGACACGCACGACGAGGACTGACCCGGTCCGACTGCGAGGGGCCCGGCACCTGTGGGTGCCGGGCCCTTCGGCGTACCGGGTCCGGTGCCGGACGGGTCGGAGGGCGTCAGGACCGGGTCACTGTGAGGGTCACTCCGAGGGCGCCCAGTAGTCCATGAGCGTGGCGACGCCCGGCTCCAGGCTCTTCCAGAGGCCGTCGAAGCTGAGCAGCGCGAAGCCGGCGGCGGGGAAGCCGCGGCGGTTCATCCGCTCCCGGGCGTCGCCCTCGGCAGCACCCGACAGGATGTCGGCGAGGCCGTGCACCCCCGGGTTGTGGCCGATGAGGATCACGTTCCGCGCGTCGTCCGGGAGCTCGTTGAGCACGGCGATCAGCTCGCCGGGCGAGGCCTCGTACACCCGCTCCTCGTAGACGGTCTTCGGCCGGTGTGCCAGTTCATGGACGGCGAGCTTCCAGGTCTCGCGGGTCCGGACGGCGGTGGAGCACAGGGCCAGGTCGAAGGCGATGCCGGTGCCGGCCAGCTTGCGTCCGGCGACCGCTGCGTCCGTACGGCCTCGCTCGGCGAGCGGACGCTCATGGTCGGACACCTGGGGCCAGTCGGCTTTCGCATGCCGGAAGAGGACGATCCTGCGGGGTTCTGCGACGCTCATGGGACCCAGCTTCGCATGAAACAGGCCATGTGGCGCAGGGAGTTGGCTGGGTGATCCACCGCGCGCGGAGTCCCGCTCAGCGCGCGAGGAGCTGCCGGGCGCGCTCGACGAGCTGGGTGATCGCCGGGCCGTCGGTCGCCGCGTGCGCGTCGGCCGGGTTCAGTATCAGCAGGAGCAGTGCGACGAACCCGAGCGCGGGCAGGGCGAGGGCCCACCAGGGCAGCCGGATGTCGACTCCACCCGTGGTCGCCGGGTGGGGCCGGGAGTCGGTGCGGGCCGGCATGGTCGCCTCCGTGGGTCCTCGAGCGGGTCGCTGACCGCCTCGTGCGGTCACCCCTCGAAGCTACGGAACCCGGGGCCGCCAACCCATCCGGAAGACCACCCACTTGACCCTGAGCCTGACCCCCTAGGGGATGGGGGGAAAGCCCCACCCTCCTCCCGGCGGGTCAGGGCGATGCGAGCCCCCGGGGGTCAGGGCGATGCGAGCGTCGCGACGACGGCGATGATCACGAAAATGGCGAGGAACGAGCCGAAGACGAGCAGCATCTTCTTCTGGCCGTTCTGCGGTTTCGGGTCGAGCACAGGCTGCATGCCGCCAGTCTCGCACCCTTCCTCCCGATCGTGTGCGCGGGGGTCAGCGTGCCGCCGCCTCGTCCTCCACGGTGCGGTCGCGGCCCGCCAGGAAACCCACCGCCATCTGCGGCACCATCAGGCCCGCCATGAGGGCGATGGGCACGCCCCAGCCGCCGCTCTGCTGGTAGAGCACGCCGACCAGCAGCGGGCCGGGGATGGAGATCAGATAGCCGGTGCTCTGGGCGAACGCGGACAGCTGGGCCACGCCCGCTCCGGTCCTGGCCCGCATGCCGACCATGGTCAGCGCCAGCGGGAAGGCGCAGTTGGAGACGCCGAGCAGCACCGCCCAGGCCCAGGAGCCGCCGGCCGGGGCGAGGTACAGACCGGCGTATCCGGCGAGGCCGCACACGCCGAGGACCAGCACGATCGGCCCCTGGTGGGGCAGCCGGGTGGCGACGCGCGGGATGACGAAGGCCAGCGGCACGCCCATCACCATGGTGACGGCGAGCAGCAGGCCGGCGGTGCCCGCCGGCACACCGGCGTCCCGGAAGATCTGCGCCATCCAGCCCATGGTGATGTAGGCGGCCGTGGCCTGGAGGCCGAAGAAGACGGCGAGCGCCCAGGCGGTCCGGCTGCGGGTGATGCGCAGCGCGGCCTGCTGGGGCGTGGCCTCGCGGTCCGGCCTGTGCTGCGGGGCGGGCGCGGTGCCGCGGTCGCGGACGACCGGCAGCCACGGCAGGACGGCCGCGACGGCGAGGGCCGCCCACACGGCGAGCCCGGGCTGCCAGCCGCCGCCCAGGGCGTCGGTCAGCGGGACGGTCGCCGCGGCGGCGGTGGAGGTGCCGAGGGCGAGGGCCATCGAGTACAGGCCGGTCATGGAGCCGACCCGGTCGGGGAACCAGCGCTTGACGATGACCGGCATCAGGACGTTGCTGACGGCGATGCCCATGAGGGCGAGCGCGCTGGCGGCCAGGAACCCGGCGGTGCCGCCGGCGTACGGCCGTATCAGCAGGCCCGTGGCGATGGCGGCCATGCCCGCGCACACCACGGCGGCCGGCCCGAAGCGGCGGGCCAGCCGGGGCGCGGTGACGCCGAAGACCGCGAAGCACAGCGGGGGCACGGAGGTGAGCAGGCCGGCCACGCTGCCGCTCATGCCGAGTCCGTCGCGGACCTCCTCCAGGAGGGCGCCGAGGCTGGTGATGGCGGGGCGGAGGTTGACGGCGGACAGCACGATGCCGACGACGACCAGCCGCGGGGGGGGGGGGGGGGCCCCGCGGGGGGGGGCGGGGCCGCGGCGCGGGGGGGGGGGGGGGGGGGGGGCGGCGCTGGGGGGGCGGAGGATCCCGCCGCACAGCACGAGGCCCACGACGACCAGCCGCGACCTCCCCGCGCGCGTGGACGACGATGTCCCGGCGGTCCCGGGTGGGCTCGTCGCGGCGGGCGCGCCGCACTCGGTCGGTTGCGTCGCCGTACGGGCGTCCGCGCAGGTCTCCGTAGGGGTCTGTGCGGTCCGGGTTTCCTCGCTAGCCATGAGACCCATCATAGAATCATGGGATGATTGGTTGTCCATCCCTGCGGCGGCTCCGGCCGTCCCCGCTGTGCGAAGGTGTGCCATGCCCCTGAGCCACCCCCGCCGTTCGGCACTGTCCGAGCAGGTCATCGCGGAACTGCGCAATCAGATCGCCACCGGCGAGTGGCCGGTCGGCTCCCGGATCCCCACCGAGCCGGAGCTGGTCGAGCAGCTCGGCGTCGCGCGCAACACGGTCCGCGAGGCCGTCCGCGCCCTCGCCCACAACGGGCTGCTGGACATCCGGCAGGGCTCCGGCACCTATGTCGCGGCCACCAGCGAGCTGGCCGGGGTGATGCACCGCCGGTTCGCCGGGGCCGACCCGCGGCACATCGCCGAGCTGCGCTCCACATTGGAGTCGGCCGCCGCGAAGCTGGCCGCCGAGCGGCGCACCGAGAAGGACCTCAAGCAGTTGGACGCGGTGCTGGTGCGGCGGGAGGAGGCCTGGCAGAGCGGTGACGCGGAGGCCTTCGTGGCCGCCGACGCCACCTTCCACCTGGCGGTGGTGGCGGCCTCGCACAACGACGTGATGACGGCGATGTACGCCGACCTGGGCGAGGTGCTGCGGGACTGGCTGCGGGCGGACGTCGGCGCGGAGCTGACCCCGGAGACCCACATGGACCACACGCGGCTGGTGGACGCCATCCGTGCGGGGGACGCCGAGGCGGCCGCGCAGGAGGCCGCGAGCTATCCGTTCCTGTGCCGCCCGGGCCGGTTCAGCGCCCCTTCCGGTGGCTGACCCACGCCGCGCGGACCTGTGTCCAGCAGCGGCCGGTGAGCCGTACGGTCATGGCGGGACCGGCGTCCACCGGGGCGGTGTCGGTGTCGATGTCCCACCAGTGGGCGCACTCGATGTGCAGGCTCACCCGATCGATGTCGACATAGGGATTGTGACAGTAGGCCACCACATGGGACCCCTGGACGGCGATCCGGCACGACGCGCCGAACAGGCCGGGCGCGGGCGGCTTGGCGTCGTCCACGCGCGCGTGGGGCGAGGCGTCGTACGGCAGGCAGAGCACGAGGGCCAGGGCGACGGTCACCGGGGCCAGGCTGCGGAACAGGCGCACAAGGGGACCTCCTCGGCCGGGCTGCGGAGGGACGTGCGGGTGAACGCGTAATCCAGAGTGCGCCGGTGCTGCGGCGGCGGCCCGGCCGGTGGGCCGAACGGGTGACGCCCCGCCCCCCCGCGCGGTGCGGGAGACGGGGCGTCATCCGGTGTCGTACGGGCGTCAGGCGCCGATCGCGTGCAGACCGCCGTCGACGTGGATGATCTCGCCGGTGGTCTTCGGGAACCAGTCGCTCAGCAGGGCGACGATGCCGCGGCCGGCCGGCTCCGGGTCCTTGAGGTCCCACTCCAGCGGGGAGCGGGTGTCCCACACGGAGGCCAGGTCGCTGAAGCCCGGGATGGACTTGGCGGCCATGGAGCCGATCGGGCCCGCCGAGATGAGGTTGCAGCGGATGTTCTGCTTGCCCAGGTCGCGCGCCATGTAGCGGCTGGTCGCCTCCAGGGCGGCCTTGGCCGGGCCCATCCAGTCGTACTGCGGCCAGGCGAACTGGGCGTCGAAGGTGAGGCCGACGACCGAGCCGCCGTTCTGCATCAGCGGCAGGCAGGCCATGGTCAGCGACTTGAGGGAGAACGCCGAGACGTGCATGGCGGTGGCCACGGACTCGAACGGCGTGTTGAGGAAGTTGCCGCCGAGCGCGTCCTGCGGCGCGAAGCCGATGGAGTGCACGACGCCGTCGAGGCCGCCCAGCTCCTCGCCGACGAGGTCGGCCAGGCGGCCCAGGTGCTCGTCGTTGGTGACGTCGAGCTCGATGACCTTGGTGGGCTTGGGGAGCTTCTTGGCGATGCGCTCGGTCAGGGTGGGACGCGGGAACGCGGTCAGGATGACCTCGGCGCCCTGCTCCTGGGCCAGCTTGGCCGCGTGGAAGGCGATGGAGGACTCCATCAGCACGCCGGTGATCAGGACGCGCTTGCCCTCGAGGATTCCGCTCATGTGATCAGTGACCCATTCCCAGTCCGCCGTCAACAGGGATGACGGCTCCAGTGATGTACGAGGCGTCGTCCGAGGCGAGGAACCGCACCGCCGCGGCGATCTCCTCGGGCTGCGCGTAACGGCCGAGCGGCACCTGCGAGACGATGTTCTGGCGCTGCTCGTCGCTGAGCACCTTGGTCATGTCGGTGTCGACGAAACCGGGCGCGACGACGTTGAAGGTGATGTTGCGCGAGCCCAGCTCGCGGGCGAGGGAGCGCGCGAAGCCGACCAGGGCGGCCTTGGAGGCGGCGTAGTTCGCCTGCCCCGCCGAGCCGAGCAGGCCGACGACGGAGGAGATCAGCACGACGCGGCCCTTCTTGGCGCGCAGCATGCCGCGGTTGGCGCGCTTCACGACGCGGAAGGTGCCGGTGAGGTTGGTGTCGATGACCGAGGTGAAGTCGTCCTCGGTCATCCGCATCAGGAGCTGGTCCTTGGTGACGCCGGCGTTGGCGACCAGGACCTCGACGGGACCGTGACTGTCCTCGATCTCCTTGTAGGCCTGCTCCACCTGCTCCGGGTCGGTGATGTCGCACTTGACGGCCAGGAAGCCGGCGGGCGGCTCACCCGAGCGGTACGTGATCGCGACCTTGTCGCCGGCGTCGGCGAAAGCGCGGGCGATGGCGAGGCCGATGCCCCGGTTGCCTCCGGTGACGAGAACCGAGCGGCTCAACGGATCACCCTTTCGATAGCGTGCTGCGATGTCCGACAACCCGCCCGAACAGCTCGATGACAGGCGGCTTCATCGAAAACCTATCGGTAGCGCCGCGTGCGCGGGCAATCGGGCACCGACAGTGGCTCGGGGGTGTCACTGTCGGGTCCCTACAGAATGAGCGGGCCGCCGTGCCGAAAGGTGTGGTCCACCGGGCCGCGCGCACGCCATGATCGGACGGACAGGCCACGACAGCAGGGAGACCTCCGTGCCTCATTCCATCGACGAAGCCTTCACGGCGCTTCCGCTACGGGCCCTCGCCGACGCCGCGCTCGCACGCGCGCGGGCGCTGGGGGCCGAGCACGCGGACTTCCGCTTCGAGCGGGTGCGCAGCGCATCCTGGCGGCTGCGGGACGCCCGCCCCGCCGGATCGTCGGACACCACCGACCTCGGGTACGCGGTCCGGGTGGTGCACGGCGGTACGTGGGGCTTCGCGTCCGGGGTCGACCTGACCATGGACGCCGCCGCCCGGGTCGCCTCGCAGGCGGTGGCCATGGCCAAGCTGTCCGCCCAGGTGATCAAGGCGGCCGGGTCGGACGAGCGGGTGGAGCTGGCGGACGAGCCGGTGCACGCCGACCGGACCTGGGTGTCGTCGTACGAGATCGACCCCTTCTCGGTGCCCGACGAGGAGAAGGCGGCGCTGCTGGCGGAGTGGAGCCGGCGGTTGCTGGCGGCGAACGGCGTCAGCCACGTGGACGCCTCGCTCCTCACCGTGCACGAGAACAAGTTCTACGCCGACACCGCCGGGACCGTGACCACCCAGCAGCGGGTGCGGCTGCACCCGGAGCTGACCGCGGTGTCGGTGGACGACTCCAGCGGCGAGTTCGACTCGATGCGCACCCTGGCGCCGCCGGCCGGGCGCGGCTGGGAGTACCTGACCGGCACCGGCTGGGACTGGGACGGCGAGCTGGAGCGGATCCCGGAGCTGCTCGCGGAGAAGATGCGGGCGCCGAGCGTCGAGCCGGGCCTGTACGACCTGGTGATCGACCCGTCCAATCTGTGGCTGACCATCCACGAGTCCATCGGGCACGCGACCGAGCTGGACCGCGCCCTCGGCTACGAGGCCGCCTACGCCGGCACCTCCTTCGCCACCTTCGACCAGCTGGGCAAGCTCCGCTACGGCTCAGAGCTGATGAACGTCACCGGTGACCGCACCGCCGAGCACGGCCTCGCGACCATCGGCTACGACGACGAGGGCGTCGAGGCGCAGTCCTGGGACCTGGTGAAGGACGGCACGCTGGTCGGCTATCAGCTGGACCGCAGGATCGCGAGGCTGACCGGGTTCGACCGGTCCAACGGCTGCGCGTACGCCGACTCCCCCGCCCACGTGCCGGTGCAGCGCATGGCCAACGTCTCGCTGCGGCCGGACCCGGCCGGGCTGTCCACCGAGGACCTGATCGGCGGCGTCGACCGGGGCATCTACGTCGTCGGGGACCGGTCCTGGTCGATCGACATGCAGCGGTACAACTTCCAATTTACGGGTCAGAGGGCATACATGATCCGGAACGGCCGCCTTGAGGGGCAGGTCAAGGACTTTGCATATCAGGGGGTCACTCCTCAGTTCTGGGGCTCCATGGAAGCTGTTGGAGGCCCCCAGACCTATGTCCTCGGAGGGGCTTTCAACTGCGGAAAGGCCCAGCCGGGGCAGGTTGCTTCCGTGTCGCACGGTTGTCCGTCCGCACTGTTTCGGAGTGTGAACATCTTGAACACTGCGAACGAGTCCGGCCGCTCCTGAGAGGACGGCCGGACCGGCTTGAAGTCTGCACCAAGTCGACACGCGATCACATCGATCTGCCTACGCCACGTCGTCCCATTCCTCGATGTCGCCCTCAGAGGGCGTCAGCGAGGGTGGGACGATGAGGCCCTTGAAGGGCTCCAGCTTCAGCCCTAGACGGTTGTGCATGGTGCGGGCGCCACGGTCCATGGCCCGGCGGACGAGATGGCCGTAGACCAGCTCCGTGGTCCGAGTGGTGCGGTGACCGACCCACGCCGCCACCTCGAAGAGCGGGATCTGGGCGTGGATCGCCTCCGAGACGAAGAAGTGCCGGAAGCTCTTCGGGGTGTACTGCGGAGTGCCAGCCAGCTTGGCCGCCGCCTTGAACTGGTCCAGGAACCAGTCGTACGACGGGTGGCGGTCGTTCAGCCGGGGGGATTCGAAGAACCAGCCCCGATCTCCCCACGTCCCGAAGGCGTCGATGTGATCGTTGAAGATCTCGTTGATCGACTCGGGCACCGGAGTCTTTCGAGTCTGTTCGAAGGCGCGATGTTTCGTACCCCGCTTCACACCCCGCCTATAGCCGGAGATCTCCTGGCAGCCGTAGGCCGAGACCTGGTGATCTACAGCGAGTACGCTGCGCTCCCAGTCCATTGACTCGTCAGATAGAGCCAGAGCCTCCCCCGGACGCACGCCACAACCCGCCATAGCCCAGAAGCCGGCTCGGATCAGCTTCGGAGCTTCCGCAATGATCCCCAACACCTCTTCCATGCTGGGGATGTCTTCGTCCGTGACCGGTGTGAGTTGCTGCCCCGAGCGCCGACGGGGATTCGCTTTCTTGCACGGGTTGCGGCCGATGATTTCGGCGGCTACCGCATAGTTGAAAACGGACGACAGGACGTTCTTGCGTCCGTTGATTCCAGATTCCTTATAGCCGCGTTCCTTCTGGTCGGCCTCCCATTCCTGAATGGTCGTAGGAGTAATGCTGCCGATGGGCTTGCTCCCGAAGAAGGGCCCGTAATGGTTGTCGTAGACGCTCTGGTAATTCCTTTTTGAGGACTCTTCCAGAGTTCCCGCCTCAACCCACTCGCGCCACACCTGTTCGAACGTCCGCTGTCCCGCTTTGGGGTTGATGTAGGTCCCCAAGTCCTTGTCCCGCTCGACCTTGACCGCGAACGCTTCCGCGTCTTCGAGCTTCTTGAAGGACACCTGCCGAGGCTTGCCTGCCCTGCCCCCGGGCTCCCGGTACGTCACCCGGTACGGCTTGTGAGGGCACGTGGGTTTCCTGCGCCGGGGGCAGGAGCAGTCTTCCTTCTTGATGGTCGCCACGCTTGATGAACCTCCACATGTTGATTGGTTGCTGACGAAACGTCAGCCTAGCCTCGCTGCATACGTTCCTCAACCCAGTTGTGTAGATCGCGAGTTCGGAACCGGACATGCTTGCCGACCTTGAGGTACGGGATGCCCCACCGCCGGTACGAGTCCATGAGGACCCGCTTCGTCACGCCGAGTTCTGCCGCCGCCTCATCCGGCGTCATGAGCAGGTTGCTGCCACCCCTCACAGCTCCCGCCCCTCCTCTATCGCCTCCCGAGCGAGTTGGCGGCTCATGGCGTGGTCTTCAGCGATTCCGGCAGCGATCAGGGCGGCGCCGGCGGTGTAGCCGGAGCCGACGTAGCGCCAGTTCGAGTCTGTGATGACGGCAGGGTTGCCGAGCAGCTCTGAATCACCCCGCCGGTATTCGGCCCGCTCCTCGCGAAGGGCCATGTAGGTGGTGGAGTAGCGGCGGGATTTGGTGAGGATGTGGCCCCGGTAGCCGAGGGTGTGAGCCCAGGAACGCAGCCTGAGGTGTTCCAGTTCCGGAAGACCGCCCAGGCGCCAGCACGTAGCCATCAGGGCCCGCGCGTGCGGTGTGACGGCAGCCGCGTGGATGTCGTCGAGGGTGGTGATGCGGTAGTCCAGTCCGGCGCCGGTTTCGGCTGTTCCCTTGGAGACGTACTTGGCCACGTAGGCAGCGACCGCGTCATCGGTGGGTCCCTCGCCGTCCGCGAAGGACCGGATCGGCCGTACGTCCAACTGCTCGCCGAAAAAGAGGAGTTCGGCCCCGTAGGCGTCCGATTCCGGGACGCGCGCGTTCGCCGATGCAGCAGCCGTATGTACGGCGTCGGCGAGCAGTTCTGCCGTGGCCCAGTCGGGGGAAGGGTCGCCGGGACCGGCAGGACCATCAAGCCGTACCACCCCGTGAAAGTGGATGGCTGCCCGCTTTTGATACTCGGCGACCTTGGCGAAGGACACCACCAGGTGATCACGGAGCTTCGAGCGCGGAATCCCTGCGGCGGAGGCGAGGTGCCGCCGTACGGCTGTGGTGAACCGGTCCCACAGGCGCCCGGCGTGCGCGTGCCACAGCACATGGGCCACGTGGTCGTAGCAGCCCGGGCACAGCGGGCTGCCCAGCGCCGTGTCATCCTCGGCGTGCACCAGGCCGCAGCCGACCGGACGCCCGTGCTCGCACTCTCCGCCGTCCCTGCGCGGTCGGCAACGCTCACCGTCGAGGAAGCGGTGGACCGAGCCGAACGAGGGCGCCGTCAGCGTGACGAACAAGCGGGGCTGATCGCGCACCGCATCGGGCACGCTCTTGCCGCCGGACAGGCCAGCGCGGATGAGCTGATAGGTGTCGCCCGCATGCAGGTAGGAGCAGGGCTCACAGACCGATGCCCGGCGGTTACGGCAGCGCACGGCCAGCCGCTCACCCGGCTCCCCGGCAGTCGAATACGAAGAGATCAGCTCACCCGTCAGCGCGTCCCGGGTGACCGTTGAGCCAGAAAGATAGATCGGGTGGGCGCAACCCCCAATGGCCTTGATCTGCTCCAGCCAGCGCGGAAACAGGGGGTCGTTTGCCAGACGGACGAGGTCCCGGTCAGCCTCGGAAAGCATCCGCAGACGCTTTTCACGATCCAGCTCAACGGAACGGGAATTCGAAATGGACACCTCATGCGAGGTGTTGGACACAGGGCACCTCCAAAACGGACGGACAGGGAGGAGCGCGAGCAGAGGGGCAGGAATGAGTCATGTCAGAAGTCTCCTGAGCTTTGACTTGGCTTGAATCGATGCAGAGCCGAAATGAGAATATTTATCGAGGCAGCGCGAGAGTGAACGAAACAGAGAAAGCAGAAGAAGACGGAAGGCGTGATATCTGCTGAAGAAATTCTGTGTCTGTGTCTGAGATTCACTGATGGAAGGCTCGTCGCTCGATCGCCCATGATCTCAGAGGCATCCCGGGAACGTCAACGAATTACGGCCGCCCGCAGAGCACTTGAGGCACGGCCGGAGAGAACCCTGAGGACCGCACCAGGTCGCCCGAGGAGACCGGACAGCCGGTTGCTGCCCCGGACCATGCGCGCACCGGGAAGCGGGAGCAGGCAGCGGTCCGGTGCAGTTGGCGGAATCTGTCTTCACTTCCTCCAGGCGCGCCTTCGGCGCGCCGCCGGGGGGGGGGGGCGCCCCCCCCCCCCCCCCGGGGGCCGGGGCCCGGGCGGGGGCCGGGGGCCCCCCCCCCCCCCCCCCCCCCCCCCCCCCC
>NZ_JBHXVE010000009.1:94997-229596 GCF_042672505.1 Streptomyces sp. NPDC127190 | reverse complement strand
GCCCGCCCCCGCCCGGGCTCGCGTGGGGGGGGGTGTCGGGGGGGTGGGGTGGGTGGGTGGTTTCTCTGTTCGCCCCCCGCCCCCCCCCGCCCCCCCCCCCCCCCCGCCGGGGCGGCTTGCCGCACCCCGGCCCGGCATGCGGCCTTCGGCCGGTCCGGTCCGGGGCGCCGCCGCCCCGGCGCACACCAGCCACCCGAAGATGTGAACCGGTTCCTCACAGCCCGCCTTGGCCGCCGCTTGCCCATGAACTCATCGCCCGCGACTCGGCCTCCAGACACCCACAGCATCTTCCGGACCTACGGCCTTCATCGGCCAGCCTCAGACCCGCCACGACCCAAGCGTGCTCACCCTCGCGCCCTCGAACAGGCGACACCGCGCTAACCCTCTGGGCTGGGGCCGACGGCCTCCGAGGATTTTAGGCAGCCACCATGGGGCGAGCCTCGAAGAACAGGGGGCCGATCGGGCTATTGCGGGCAGGTCCCAAGGACTGCCCGATCCGCTGACGAGCGTAAGGCCCCCTGTTCACTCGCCCCATGGCAGCTCCAGCCCAAAATCCTCTCCGGCCGGCGGCGGGCTCTCAGCGCGCCATCACAGCACCACAGGCCCGGACAGCAGAGAGCCCCGTCCATGCCTCCTGAGGGAGGGGCACGGACGGGGCAGCCGACTCACTGAGCCTTGATTGCCGTCCTCAGCGAGCAGGGATCATTCGTCCCCTGTCACCCGGGCACGGTCGACTACGGCAGCGCCATCCGGAGCCGCTTGGACGTGCGCAGGGGACGCCTTCAGACGCGCCGCCACCCTCTGCACCACGTCAGCGTTCCAGGTCCCCATGGCCACCATCGGACGGCCATCCGGCGCCACGCGGGGGGCCAACCGGACAAGGTCCCGATTCGGAACCCCGATGGCCAGCAGTGCCTCCCGCAGCACCTCATGCGCGTCAGCAGCGGCCTTCCGGCTGCTCTTGTAGATCTCCATCGGGATCACCGCCCCGTCTCCTCCGGGGCGCAGGCAGTGTGCCAATAGGCCACGACCGGAGACGCACCCCTGCGGGACAGCATTCCCCGGCGGCAGCTCTCAAGACTCTCGATCGACTTGCCGCACGCCGGGCACGTCTCACCACTGGGGGCATAGGTCGTGTACTCCCACTGACGTGCGTCGGCGTCGACCGTGGTCCTGCGCTCACGGACAGCCGTCTCAGTTGCTCTACCTTGGGTCGCCATGTATATGACGCTATGTAACGGCAGGAACACACCTCAATGGCACTTTGATGAGGGCCCTGCCCGAAGTGCCACACCAACTCACACCGGTACGCCGATCGCGTCAGCCAGGTCCCGCATCTCCGGCGTGAGCGTCCGCCGACGAGCGATCACCCTGCCGAAGATGTCCCGGGCATACCGCTGATTCGGCAGCCACTGTGGAGCGTCCGCACGGATGCCCTGCAAGACCTCGACCGTCTTCGCGTAGTCACGCGAGCGGGCATGCGCCTCCGCCACGTCCAGGAGGTGACGATTGCGGTTGTTGGAGGTGGGCCGCATGCCACTGGTCGGGATGCGCTTCGAGAGCTTGAGCACCAAGTCCGGCTTGTCGACGATCATGGCATTCTCAGCCCGCTTCAGAGCCACCGTGACCGGTCCGAACGCCTGCAAGAAGTCGTCGCGCGGAGCGAACTCCCGCCCCATCGCGACCGCCGCCGAGTTGGCGTAGCGCAGCGCGTCTTCGGCCTCCCCGGGCCGGTTGTCCCGGATCGCAGCAGCGGAGGCCCGCAGCAGCAGCCAGCCCCACGCGCTCAGCTCCGCCGGAGTCGCCCGCGAAATGCGAGGCTCGACGTCATCCGCCCATCGCGTAGCCAGCTCCCGTGCCTCAGCGAGCCGGCCGCGCCGGAGCAGGAGCCAGCACTGTGTACTGACCGTCGCCGCCGCTTGAAGCCGATCCGACGACTCCTCCAGCGACCGGGACAGTGCGACGTCGGCCGCCTCGAACTGCCGGGTCTGGGTCAGCAGCCAGCCCGTGAGCTGCGTGAGCCGGACGCGTACGGCCCGCCCCTCCGAGCCGGTCTCGGCGATCAGATCAGCGTCCCGCAGCAAGGACGGAAGGATCACGCTCAGCTCTGCGAAGCGATCACCGGAGAAGAGCGGCAGGGCCGACTCGAGCGCGTCGCGCACGCCGTCCACGGTCGGTTCTTCCGTCGCCCCGTCTGCACGCACTGGAGCCACGAGGGCACGCCGGACCGCCTTCCAACGATCATCAACATCGGACGGCACCTTGGGCTCGTCCCCATGGTCCCCGATGAGGCTCGTCGTCGGGACCCGCAGGACCTGCGCCAGCCGACGCGCAGTCTCCAGGCGCGTGTCAGCCCGCTCCCCTTGTTCGAGCTTCCGGATCAAGGACACAGACACGCCGGACTCGCTCGCTAGCTGACGCTGCGTCATGCCTCGCCGCTTGCGTACGTCCTGAAGCCGCTTGCCAATGTCGGCACTCATGATTCGAGCGTACGGCGCCTGCCGCCCGTCCGTGCGGCCTTCCCAGCTCCTCACTCTCGCAGGGAGCGTTCTCGTACGACAGGAGAGAGTCTCAGGTCAGGGCGATATTCGCGTCCCAGTCCCAAAGCCGATGGGTAGTCTCTGATCCGAGCTGGAGCCACGCCTCCGGGACCCGCGCCAGGTAGCCCGAAGCAGGTCCCGGAGGTCGACACCAGGTCATCACCAGACCCCGTACCGTCCGGTTTTAACCCGTATGAACAGGGATTGAGGGCAGACCGTGAATAGCCGCCTGACCTGCACAAACGCCGATCAGAGAGGTATGCCCCCCGACCCTGCGGTGAACTTCCAATTCACCGGGCAGCGCTTCTTCAGGATCGAGAACGGGCGGATCACCGGGCAGCTGAAGGACGTCGCCTACCAGGCGAACACCACCGACTTCTGGGGATCGATGGCCGCCGTGGGCGGTCCGCAGACCTATGTGCTCGGCGGCGCCTTCAACTGCGGCAAGGCCCAGCCCGGGCAGGTGGCCGCCGTGTCCCACGGGTGTCCCTCGGCCCTCTTCAAGGGCGTCAACATCCTCAACACCACGCAGGAGGCCGGTCGATGAGCGCCCGCAGCAACAAGCCGCACGAGATCGTCGAGCAGGCCCTGGCGCTGTCCCGGGCCGACGGGTGCGTGGTGATCGCCGACGAGCACTCCACCGCCAACCTGCGCTGGGCCGGCAACGCGCTGACCACCAACGGGGTGACGCGCGGCCGTACCCTCACGGTGATCGCGACGGTGGACGGCAAGGAGGGCACGGCCTCGGGGGTCGTCTCCCGCTCGGCCGTCACCGCCGAGGAGCTGGAGCCGCTGGTGCGGGCCGCCGAGGCCGCCGCGCGCGGCGCCGGGCCCGCCGAGGACGCACAGCCGCTGGTGAGCGGCGTACCGCAGTCGCCGGACTTCACGGACGCGCCCGTCGAGACCTCCTCGGCCGTGTTCGCCGGCTTCGCCCCGGCGCTCGGCGAGGCGTTCGCACGCGCGCGTGCGGGCGGCCGGGAGCTGTAC
Organism: Streptomyces sp. NPDC127190; assembly: GCF_042672505.1. Lineage (NCBI taxonomy): Bacteria > Bacillati > Actinomycetota > Actinomycetes > Kitasatosporales > Streptomycetaceae > Streptomyces > Streptomyces sp. NPDC127190. The sequence goes on along the minus strand of NZ_JBHXVE010000009.1, from coordinate 226,069 downwards.
GGCTTCGCCAACCACGAGATGGTGTCCACCTATCTGGGCAGCTCCACCGGGCTGCGGCTGCGGCACGACCAGCCCACCGGCACGCTGGAGCTGAACGCCAAGTCGCCGGACCGGACCCGCTCGGCATGGGCCGGCCGGTCCACCCGGGACTTCAAGGACGTCGATCCGGCGGCGCTCGACGCCGAGCTGGCCGTGCGTCTCGGCTGGGCCGAGCGGCGCGTGGAGCTGCCCGCGGGCCGCTACGAGACGCTGCTGCCGCCGACCGCGGTGGCGGACCTGCTGATCTACCAGCTGTGGTCGGCGTCCGGCCGGGACGCGGCCGAGGGGCGGACGGTGTTCTCCCGGCCGGGCGGCGGCACGCGCGTCGGCGAGAAGCTCTCCGCGCTGCCGCTCAGCCTGCGCAGCGACCCGCACCAGCCCGGTCTGGAGTGCCCGCCCTTCGTGGTCGCCCACTCCTCCGGCGGCGACCAGTCGGTGTTCGACAACGGCCTGCCGACGCAGGCCACCGAGTGGGTCGGCGAGGGCGTGCTGAAGCACCTCACGACCACCCGGCACAGTGCCGCCCTGACCGGGCTGCCGGTCGCCCCGGTGCTCGGGAACCTGATCCTGGACGGCGGCGGCGAGCGCTCCCTGGAGGAGATGGTCGCGGCCACCGAGCGCGGGCTGCTGCTGACCTGCCTGTGGTACATCCGGGAGGTCGACCCGGCGACCCTGCTGCTGACGGGCCTGACCCGGGACGGCGTCTACCTCGTGGAGAACGGCGAGGTGACCGCGCAGGTGAACAACTTCCGGTTCAACGAGTCGCCGGTGGACCTGCTGGGGCGGGCCACCGAGGCCGGGCGCACCGAAAAGACCCTGCCGAGGGAGTGGAGCGACTGGTTCACTAGGGCTGCGATGCCGGCGCTGCGGGTGCCGGACTTCAATATGAGCTCTGTCAGCCAGGGCGTATAACCTCGTACCTGATTACGAGACCACTCAAGGAGACACGAGAACCGTGACGGACATCGTCGACGAGCTGAAGTGGCGGGGGCTGTTCGCCCTGTCCACCGACGAGGACGCTTTGCGCAAGGCGCTCGCGGACGGTCCCGTCACGTTCTATTGCGGCTTCGACCCGACCGCGCCGTCGCTGCACGTGGGCCATCTGGTGCAGGTGCTCACCGTGCGCCGGCTCCAGCAGGCCGGGCACCGGCCGCTGGCACTGGTCGGCGGTGCGACGGGCCTCATCGGCGACCCGCGCCCGACCGCGGAGCGCACGCTGAACGACCCGGAGACGGTGGCCGGCTGGGTGGGCAAGCTGCGCGCCCAGATCGAGCCCTTCCTGTCCTTCGAGGGCGAGAACGCGGCCGTGATGGTCAACAACCTCGACTGGACCGCGAACCTCTCCGCGATCGAGTTCCTGCGGGACATCGGCAAGCACTTCCGCGTCAACAAGATGCTGACCAAGGACTCCGTGGCCCGCCGTCTGGAGTCCGACCAGGGCATCAGCTACACCGAGTTCAGCTACCAGATCCTCCAGGGCATGGACTTCCTCCAGCTGTACCGGAGGTACGGCTGCACGCTCCAGCAGGGCGGCAGCGACCAGTGGGGCAATCTCACGGCCGGCCTGGACCTGATCCACCGGCTGGAGCCCGGCGCCGAGGTGCACGCGCTGGCCACCCCGCTGATGACCAAGGCGGACGGCACCAAGTTCGGCAAGACCGAGAGCGGCGCCGTCTGGCTGGACCCGGAGATGACGACGCCGTACGCGTTCTACCAGTTCTGGCTGAACGTGGACGACCGGGACATCTCGACGTACCTGCGGATCCTGTCCTTCAAGTCCCGCGCGGAGCTGGAGGAGCTGGAGCAGCAGACGCTGGAGCGCCCCCAGGCGCGTGCCGCGCAGCGGGCGCTGGCCGAGGAGCTGACGACGCTGGTGCACGGCGCCGAGCAGACGGCCGCGGTGATCGCCGCGTCCAAGGCGCTGTTCGGTCAGGGCGAGCTGGCGGAGCTGGACGAGAAGACGCTGGCCGCCGCGCTGTCCGAGCTGCCGCGCATCCAGGTCGCGGAGCCGGGCCAGGTGGTCGATCTGTTCGCCGAGGTCGGCCTGGTCGCCAGCAAGTCCGCCGCGCGGCGGACGGTGAAGGAGGGCGGGGCCTACGTGAACAACGTCAAGGTCACCGCCGAGGACGCCGTCGTGGCCCGGGAGGAGCTGCTGCACGGGCGGTGGCTGGTGCTGCGGCGGGGCAAGAAGAACCTTGCCGCGGTGGAGGTCGTCGCCGGCTGACGCCGTAGGGGCGTGGGGTGCGCGGCGGAATGCGGCTTCGTCGTGGTCGTTCGCGCACCGCGGCGGAGCCGCATGTCGATGCGCCTCGCGCCCCTTTCGGAGCCGCATGTCGATGCGCCTCGCGCCCCTTTCGGGGTCGTATGTCGATGCAGCCCCGCGCCCCTTTCGGGGCCGCTTTCAGGCCCCGGCCCTCTCCTGCTTCCGCTTGCCCAGCGTCGCCATGTAGAGGGCGTCCACGGCCGCGACGATGATGATCGCGGCCACCAGCTGGAAGATGTGCCGGCTCCAGTCGATGCCCGAGGTCGCCGCGACGCCGACGGCGCGGGCGACCGCGTTGCCGACGATGGCGCCGAGCATGCCGCAGATGGTGGTCAGCCACAGCGGGCTGTGCTGCTTGCCGGGGATGACCGCCTTGGCTATCAGGCCCAGCACGAATCCCACGATGATCGCCCACAACCAGCCCATGGCTGCCTCCTCGTACGGCTCGACGTCAGTTTTACGGTCAGTGTGGTTCGGCCGGGGGTACGGCGCACTCCGGGTTCCCCCGTATGCGGCGCGTGAACCCGGAGCCATCGCCGCAGGCGGCGGGTGACCCGGTCTCGTGGCCGGCGAGTGCGCGGCGTACCGTGGAGGTGTCCCGGCACGGCTGCGCGCGGGGCGTGGACGACGGTCCGGGCCGGGGAGAGTCCGATGCGGGCGGATGGTGGAATGTGACGCGGAAACAGCACGGCGGCGCCCAGGTGTTCCGGATCACCGGCGCCCGGACGGGTCTCGCCGAGGATGTGCGGGGCCGGCAGCGGCGGTACGTCATCTCGATGTCGATCCGCACCGTGTCGGTGATCCTCGCCGCCTCGCTGTGGAACGTCGAGCGGTACGTCGCGATCGTCGCGCTGGTGCTCGGCGCGATCCTCCCCTATGTCGCCGTGGTGATCGCGAACGCGGGCCGGGAGCGGCCGCCGTCGCTTCCCTCCACCTTCGTCACCACGCCCATGCGTCCGATGATCACTCCGCCGAAGGGCGGGGAGGCAGGGGCCGCGGAGGCTCCGGCGGGCTCCGGCCTGGGCGCTGAGCAGGCACAACGCGGCGAGAGTGCGGGCTGATCCCGCGTCAGGCTCAAGAAAAGCTCAGATCAATCGTGCAGTTCAGGTGCCGGGCGCGGGGGTACCCGTGACATACTGCGTACGCGCTCCGCATCCCCCGTCGGAGCGACGGACCGACGCCGGGCAGCTCCCCCCGTGGCTGCTCGGCGTCGCCTTGTTCGGGCCTCTTTCTGTGAGACGAAGCTGTGAGTGACGAGACCCCCATCTGCTCCGCGAAGGGCTGCCGCGCCGACGCCGAGTGGGTGCTGGCGTGGAACAACCCGAAGATCCACACGCCGGAGCGGCGCAAGACCTGGCTCGCGTGCGAGGAGCATCGCGAGCATCTCTCGCAGTTCCTCGGGGTGCGGGGTTTCCTGAAGGACGTCGTCCGCTTCGCCGACTGGCAGGATCCCGAAGGGGCCTGACCTCCCGAAGGGTCTGACCCCGAAGTGGCCTAGCCGCCGATCGCCGACATCGGGCGGTCCGGCTGGACGAAGGACGGGTCGTCCAGGCCCGCGCCCGCCTTCTTGCCCCACATCGCCTGCTTCCAGATGCGGGCGATCTCCTCGTCGGGGGCGCCGCTGCGCAGGGCGGCGCGCAGGTCGGTCTCCTCGGTGGCGAACAGGCAGGTGCGTATCTGCCCGTCGGCGGTCAGGCGGGTGCGGTCGCAGGCCGCGCAGAACGGGCGGGTGACCGAGGCGATCACGCCGACGCGGTACGGACCGCCGTCCACCAGCCAGCGCTCCGCCGGGGCCGAGCCGCGCTCGTCCGCGCCCTCGGGAGTGAGGGCGAAGCGGGTGCGCAGGGAGGCGAGGATGTCCCCGGCGGTGACCATGCCCTCGCGCTTCCAGCCGTGCTGGGCGTCCAGCGGCATCTGCTCGATGAACCGCAGTTCGTAGTCGTGTTCCAGGGCCCAGGCCAGCAGGTCGGGGGCCTCGTCCTCGTTCAGGCCCGGCATCAGGACCGAGTTGACCTTGACGGGGGTCAGGTCCGCCGCGCGGGCGGCTTCGAGGCCTTCGAGGACGTCCTTGTGGCGGTCGCGGCGGGTGAGGGTCTTGAAGACGTCCGGGCGGAGGGTGTCCAGGGAGACGTTGACCCGGTCCAGGCCGGCCGCCTTGAGTGCGCTCGCGGTGCGCTTCAGGCCGATGCCGTTGGTGGTGAGGGACATCTGGGGGCGGGGTTCGAGGGCCGCCACGCGCTCCACGATGCCGACCAGGCCGGGGCGGAGCAGCGGCTCGCCGCCGGTGAAGCGGACCTCCTCGATGCCGAGGGTGCGGACCGCGATGTCGATGAGCCGGACGATCTCGTCGTCCGTGAGCAGGTCGGGCTTGGCCAGCCACTGCAAGCCCTCCTCGGGCATGCAGTAGGTGCAGCGCAGATTGCACCGGTCGGTCAGCGAGACCCTCAGGTCGGTGGCCACTCGGCCGAAAGTGTCGATGAGCACGTGGGCCCCCTCCCTCTCGTGATCCCTCATTCTCGGTCCTGCCTGCCTCGTCCGTCACTTGCGAGACTACGTGACGGCACTGACATCGACAGCGGCCCGATCCCACGAGGTACGGCACGGCCGCGTCGTAGGACCCTACAGTCCTGGCCGACGCGGCCGTCGTACACGGCTCGGTGCGATCGTACGAGCCTCAGTGCGCGCCCGTCCCGGTCAGGGACCGCACCTCCAGTTCGGCGTACTTGCCGGTGTCCGGAGCCTCCTTCGACAGCAGAGTGCCCAGCGCGCCGAGCAGGAAGCCCACCGGGATCGAGATGATGCCGGGGTTCTCCAGCGGGAACCAGTGGAAGTCGACTCCGGGGAACATCGAGGCCGGGCTGCCGGAGACCACCGGCGAGAACAGCACCAGGCCGACCGCGGTGACCAGGCCGCCGTAGATCGACCACAGGGCGCCCGCGGTGGTGAACCGCTTCCAGAACAGGCTGTACAGGATGGTCGGCAGGTTGGCGGAGGCGGCGACCGCGAAGGCGAGGGCGACCAGGCCGGCCACGTTCAGGTCGCGGGCCAGGGCGCCGAGCAGGATCGAGACCGCGCCGATGCCGACGGTCGCCCAGCGGGCCGCGCCCACCTCCTGCTTCTCGGTGGCCTGTCCCTTCTTGATGACGTTGGCGTAGATGTCGTGCGCGAAGGAGGACGACGAGGCCAGGGTGAGGCCGGCGACGACCGCGAGAATGGTCGCGAAGGCGACCGCGGAGATGGTCGCGAGGAGGATCGCACCCCCGTCGGAGCGCACTCCGCCGAGGTGGAGGGCGAGCAGCGGGGCCGCCGTGTTGCCCGCCTTGTTGGAGGCGATGATCTCGGCCGGCTTGATCAGCGCGGCCGCGCCGAAGCCGAGGGCGAGGGTCATCAGGTAGAAGACGCCGATCAGGCCGATCGCCCAGATGACGGACTTCCGGGCCGCCTTGGCGGTGGGCACGGTGTAGAAGCGGATCAGGATGTGCGGCAGCCCGGCGGTGCCGAGCACCAGGGCGAGGCCGAGGGAGAGGAAGTCCAGCTTGGTGGTGCCGGTGGCGCCGTACTTCAGGCCGGGCTGGAGGAAGGCCGAGCCCTTGCCGCTGTTGTCGGCGGCCCTGCCGAGCAGATCGGAGATGTTGAAGTGGAACTTCAGCAGGACCAGGAAGGTCAGCAGCAGGGCGCCGATGATCAGCAGCACCGCCTTGACCATCTGCACCCAGGTGGTGCCCTTCATGCCACCGATCGTGACGTACACGATCATCAGGACGCCGACCAGGGCGACGATGCCGATCTTGCCGCCGTCGCTGGTGATGCCGAGCAGCAGGGAGACCAGGACGCCGGCGCCGGCCATCTGGGCGAGCAGGTAGAAGATGGAGACGACGATGGTGGAGGTGCCGGCGGCCGTGCGGACGGGGCGCTGGCGCATGCGGTACGCGAGCACGTCGCCCATGGTGTAGCGGCCGGAGTTGCGCAGCGGCTCGGCGACCAGGAGGAGGGCGACGAGCCAGGCGACCAGGAACCCGATGGAGTACAGGAAGCCGTCGTAGCCGAACAGGGCGATGGCGCCGGCGATGCCCAGGAAGGACGCGGCGGACATGTAGTCGCCGGAGACGGCGAGGCCGTTCTGGAAGCCGGTGAACTGCCGTCCGCCGGCGTAGAAGTCGGCGGCGTCCTTGGTCTGGCGGCCCGCCCAGACGGTGATGACGAGGGTCGCGGCGACGAACACCGCGAACAGGGTGATGATCAGCGTCCGGTGCTCGCTCGCCTCGCCGGCGGCCAGCAGCAGCTGGGGGTGGCTCATGCTCCGTCCTCCATGCGGGACTTGATGGCCGCGGCCTTCGGGTCGAGCTTGGTGGCGGCGTGCCGCGCGTACCACCAGGCGATGAGGAAGGTGGTGAGGAACTGGGCGAGGCCGAGGACGAGCGCGACGTTGACGTTGCCGGCCACCTTGGTGCCCATGAACCCGCCCGCGTAGTTGGAGAGCAGCACGTACAGCAGGTACCAGGCGGTGAACGCGATGGTCAGCGGGAAGGCGAAGGAGCGGTGGGCGCGGCGCAGTTCGGCGAACTCCGCGCTCTGCTGCACCTCGGTGAACTCCTCGGTGGTGGGAAGTGGGGGCCCCGGTGTCGCCGGGGGTGGTGTCTCGGTGGCCACGGAGTCTCCTCGGGGGACGGACATGCGCGTTTCTGACCTCACGGGAAGGAGGGTCACATGACCGAGAGTAGTGGCACGACTCCCGTTCGTGATCCCAGGGGGGCACGATCCTGCTGGGCCCCTCGTCCACGGTCACGGCGCCACGCGCGGAGCGGTTCAAGTCCGTCGTGCTCTTTTGTGGAGCGGCTGCCGTCGGCGTCTTTCGGCGAGCGGCTGCCGTCGGCCTCTTTCGGCGAGCGGCTGCCGTCGGCCTCTTTCGGCGAGCGGCTGCCGTCGGCCTCTTTCGTGGAGCGGGCGCGGAAGATAGCTTCTGCCTGCACACCCGTCATGTACCTGCCCGAGCACCATCCGTGTCTCGGGCGGTTCCGTATCCGGATGATGTGGAGACCCCATGGTTCATCTGCGTTCCAGACCCCGGCTCGCGCTCGCCGTGCCGGTCGTGCTGTCGCTGACCGCCGCGCTCGGCTTCCTTCCGGCGGCGGCCTCGGCGGCGCCCGCCACGACGGCCGCGGCGGCGCGGGCCGCGGAGGACGGGCCGAACCTCGCGTACGTGGTCAACACCCGGACGGATCCTCGGACGATCGCGTCGGTGCAGCGTGAGATCACGCGCAACGGTGGCACGGTCGTGGCGAGTTACGACCGGATCGGGGTGATCGTCGTCCACTCGGCGAACCCGGACTTCGGTGCGCTGATGCGTGCCGTGCCGGGGGTGGACTCGGCGGGCGCCACCCGGACCGCGCCGCTCAGCGCGGCGGGCACGACGGACGAGGGCGCGGTGCAGGTCCTGTCCAAGGCCGAGGCGGCGAAGCTGGCCGCGAGCGCCGCACCGGGCGAGGAGCCCCTGGAGGCGGACCAGTGGGACCTGCGGGCGATCGGCGCCGACCGGGCCGCGCGGATCGACCCGGGCAGCAGGAGCGTGACCGTCGGCGTGATCGACACGGGCGTGGACGACACCCACCCGGACATCGCCCCGAACTTCTCCGCCGCGCAGTCGGCGAACTGTGTGAGCGGCAAGCCGGACACGACGTACGGCGCGTGGCGGCCGGTGGACGCCGAGCACTACCACGGCACTCATGTGGCCGGTGAGATAGCCGCGGCCCGCAACGGCATAGGCGTGGCCGGGGTGGCGCCGGGCGTGAAGGTCGCGAGCATCACCGTGGCCCAGCCGGACGCGAAGTCGCTGTTCTACCCGGAGAGTGTGGTCTGCGCCTTCGTGTTCGCCGCGGACCATGGCATCCAGATCACGAACAACAGCTATTACGTCGACCCGTGGATGTACAACTGCATGGATGATCCCGATCAACGTGCCATCGTTGACGCGGTCAACAGGGCCCAGTTGTACGCACAGGGCAAGGGCACGCTCAATGTGGCCTCCGCGGGCAACGCCAACGACGACCTGGACTCCCACGCCCTCGTTGACGACTCCAGCCCCGACGACGCGACGGCCACCACCCGGACGGTCGACCCGCACGAGTGCTTCGACGTCCCGACCCAGCTGCCCGGGGTCGTCACCGTGAGCGCGGTCGGCGTGAAGGGCGCCAAGTCGTACTACTCCAGCTACGGCCGGGGCGTGGTCGACGTGGCGGGGCCGGGGGGCGACAAGTACCAGATCCCGGACACGCCGTCGAAGAACGGCCGCATCCTGTCCACGCTGCCGAACGGCCAGTACGGCTTCCTGCAAGGCACCTCGATGGCGTCGCCGCACGTGGCCGCCGTGGCCGCGCTGCTGAAGTCGGCCCACCCGCGGGCCACTCCGGCCCAGCTGCTGGCCCTGCTCAAGGCCGAGGCGGACAACCCGGGCTGCCCGAGCGGTCCGTACGACGGCAACGGCGACGGGGTCGTGGACGCGACCTGCGTCGGCGGCAAGCGCGTGAACGGCTTCTACGGCTTCGGTGTCGTGAACGCGCTGCGCGCTGTCCAGTAGCCACCTGTACCGCGGACGAAGGGAAGAAGACCCACTCATGACAGCGCCCAAGCAGCGCTACCGCCGCGCTCTCGCGATCCCCGCCGGGATGGCCCTGGCCACGGCCCTCGCGTTCCTGCCGAACGTCACCGCGTCCGCCGCGGACAACCCCCCGGTGGCCGCCGACGGGGCCACCCTCAGCTATGTCGTCAACCTCAGCCCGGGGCTGGGGGTCTCGGCTCGGGTGCGGCAGGCGATCGCCGACGCCGGCGGTTCGGTGGTGATCGCGTACGACCGGATCGGCGTGGTCGTCGTCCACTCCGCCGACCCCGGCTTCGCCGCGAAGATCCGCGCGGTGCCCGGGGTGGACTCGGCCGGCGCCACGCGCAACGCGCCGCTGCCCGCCGCGTCCACCACCGACGAGGGCGCGCCCAAGGTGCTCAGCGCCGAGGAGGTCGCGGCCGCCGGCGCCCGGGCGACGGCGGGGCAGGACCCGCTGGAGCCGTTGCAGTGGGACCTGCCGGCCATCAAGGCGGACAAGGCGCACGAGAAGACCCTGGGCAGCCCGGATGTGAAGGTCGCCGTGATCGACACCGGCGTGGACGACACCCACCCGGACATCGCGCCCAACTTCGACCGGGCCGACTCCGTCAACTGTGTGTCGGGCAGCCCGGACACCACGGACGGCGCCTGGCGGCCGAGCGCGTCGGAGAGTCCGCACGGCACGCATGTGGCGGGAGAGATCGCGGCGGCCCGGAACGGCGTGGGCATGACCGGGGTGGCGCCGGGGGTGAAGGTGGCCGGCATCAAGGTCGCCAACCCGAAGGGGTACTTCTACACGGAGGCCGTGGTCTGCGGCTTCATGTGGGCGGCCGAGCACCACATCGACGTGACCAACAACAGCTACTACACCGATCCGTGGTACTTCAACTGCACCGGCGACCCGGACCAGAAGGCGCTCGTGGACGCCGTTACCAGGGCCTCGCGGTACGCGGAGCGCAAGGGCACGGTCAATGTCGCGGCGGCGGGCAACGAGAACTACGACCTCGCGTCCGACTCGATCACCGATCCGTCGTCACCGAACGACGGCACCCCCTCGGACCGGGTGATCGACCCGCACCGGTGCTACGACATACCGACCCAGCTGCCGGGTGTCGTGACGGTCGCGGCGACGGGCGCGAAGGGCCTGAAGTCGTCGTTCTCCAACTACGGCCTCGGTGTGATCGACATCGCCGCGCCCGGCGGCGACTCGACGGCCTACCAGAAGCCCGACGCTCCGGCGACCAGCGGTCTCATCCTGGGTCCGCTGCCGGGCGGCAAGTGGGGTTACATGGCCGGTACGTCGATGGCCACCCCGCATGTCGTGGGTGTTGCCGCATTGATCAAGTCAACCCATCCGCATGCCTCGCCGGCTCTGGTGAAGGCGCTGCTGTACGCGGAGGCCGACGCCACACCATGCACGGATCCGTACGACATCAACGGTGACGGCAAGGTCGACGCGGTCTGCCAGGGGCCGCTGAACCGCAACGGGTTCTACGGCTGGGGCACGGCGGACGCGCTGGCCGCGGTGAGCGACTAGCGGCCGGCGGCGACCGGTACGGGCGGGTGGCGGGGCGTGTTCCGGCCACCCGCCCGTGCGGCATGATCTCCGGTCATGAACTCATACGAAGATCCCGCGGCCTGGGAGCCGCCGCCGGCCCGGCACCGGGGCCTGCTGGTCGTGCGCTTCGTGGCGAGCCTCCTCTACTGGCCGGTGCACATGGTGTGGTGCCTTGTCCTGCTGGGCGTGCTCACGGCGGTCGGGGCGGTGGTCGACCTGGTCGGCTCGGTCAGCACGCGGGCCGAGAAGGCCGTCGAGAGGCGCGGCGACCGGCTGGCGGACCTGATGCTGCTGCCCTCCTGGTACGTCGGTCTGCGCGAGGTCCGGCACGAGGGGGACGCGGGGTACTACCGGGCGCGGGTCGACCGGGCGGTGGCCCGGCACACCGAGCAGGTCACCCAGCAGCGGCCGCTCGTGTCGCGCGAGTGGTCGATATCGCGGCGCGACTACCGGGGCGCGGGGGCCCGGTACGTCGCCGAGCGGGCGCTCGCACAGGGATGGCAGCTGCGGCCGTCCGACGTGCGTAAGAAGGTGATCCTCCACTGGCCGCCCCAGCGTTGACGCAATCATGGGCCGAACCCCAAAGGGTTGATTGAATCAATAATGCATAGTGCAGTCATGACAGATATCGCGTTCGCATGGACTGCACTGGGCGGCGATCCCGCCCTCGTCTCCCGGGTCACCTCGGTCGAGCGGCCCGGCGCGCTCCCGTCCCGGTTCCCCGTCCGCGAGCTGGCGCGCGCGTGCGTGGGCACGTGTGCGCTGGCCGCCGCCGAACTCGCGAGCCGCCGGACCGCAGGCACCGGCACACCCGGCGTCCGGGTCGACGACGGTGCCGTCGCGGCCGCCTTCCACAGCGACCGCCTGCTCCAGGTGGACGGGCGCGCACCGGTCAACTTCGCGCCGCTGTCCCGGTTCTGGCGGACCGCCGACGGCTGGGTGCGCACACACGCCAACTACCCGCACCACCGGGACCGGTTGCTCGGCGCGCTGGGTCTGCCGGCGGACGCCTCGGTGACGGCGGTGGCCGACCGCTTCGCCGAGCTCCCCGCGCTGGAGGCCGAGGACGCCGTGTACCGCGCCGGCGGCCTCGCCGTGGCCCTGCGCACCCCCGCGGAGTGGGCCGCGCATCCGCAGGCCGCCGAGGTGGCCGCCCGTCCGCTGGTCGAGCGGCAACGGCTGGACGCGGCACCCGCGCGCGTGCTGCCGCCGCTCCCGGCCACCACTCCCCTGCTGCCCGCCGCGGGCCTGCGCGTCCTGGACCTGACCCGGGTGCTGGCGGGTCCGGTCGCCACCCGCACGCTGGGCCTGCTCGGCGCCGACGTGCTCCGGCTGGACGCCCCGCACCTGCCCGAACTCCCCGACCAGCACGCCGACACCGGCTTCGGCAAGCGGTCGGCGACCCTCGACCTGACCACCGGCCGGGACACCTTCGAGGAGCTGCTGGCCTCGGCGGACGTCGTCGTCACCGGCTACCGGCCGGGCGCCCTCGACCGGCTGGGCCTCGCCCCCGACGAGCTGGCCCGGCGCCGTCCCGGCCTGGTCGTGGCGCAGGTCTCGGCATGGGGGGCGTACGGGCCCTGGGGCGGCCGACGGGGCTTCGACAGCCTGGTGCAGGTCGCCACCGGCATCGCGGCGGCCGAGGGCTCGGCCGGGCAGCCCGGCGCGCTGCCCGCGCAGGCCCTGGACCACGGCACCGGCTATCTGCTGGCGGCGGCCGTGCTGCGCGCGCTGACCGAGCAGTCGTACGAGGGCGGGAGCCGGCTCGTGCGGCTGGCGCTCGCGCGTACCGCCCACTGGCTGACCGACGGGATCCGGCCGGGGCCGGCCACCGGAGTGCCGTACCCGGGTCCGGACGCCTGGCTGGCCGAGGTGGACAGCCCCCTCGGCCGGCTCCGGCACGCCCTGCCCCCGGTGACCTTCACCGGCGGCCCCGCCGACTGGGCGCTCCCCCCGGCACCGTGGGGGTCTCAGGCGGCCCGCTGGTCGTGAGCGCGCGGCCGGGTCAGCGGCCAGCGGTGACGAGCGCCTGGAGGGTCGTGCGCTCGTCCATGACCGGTAGGCCGAAGAGGGCCCCCCCTCAGACGCCCGCCGCGCCCAGCAGGCGGCCCGCCGCGTAGGTGACGGCCATCGCCAGGGCGCCGCCCAGGACGTTGCGCAGGACCGCCCGCCCGGGGGCCGCCGCGCCGAGGCGGGCGCTGCTCCAGCCGGTGAGGACAAGCGCGGCCAGGACGCAGCCCACGGTGACCGGCAGCCGCCAGTCGGCCGGGGGCAGGACGATGGCCAGCAGCGGGAGCAGCGCGCCCACGGTGAAGGCGAGGAAGCTCGCCCACGCCGCGTGCCAGGGGTTGGTCAGCTCCTCCGGGTCGATGCCCAGCTCCACGCGCGCGTGGGCCCGCAGCGCGTCCCGCGCGGTGAGCTGCTCGGCGGCCTCCCGGGCCACCGCGCGGGACAGGCCGCGGTCCTCCAGCAGCCGGGTCAGCTCGTCGAGTTCGGCCTCCGGCTGCTCGTGCAGCTCGCGTTTCTCCACGGCCAGCGCGGCGAGTTCGGAGTCGCGCTGGGTGGAGACCGAGACGTACTCGCCGGCCGCCATGGACATCGATCCGGCGAGCAGCCCGGCCAGTCCGGCGGTGAGCAGGGCGGCCCGGCTCTGTGTCGCCCCGGCCACGCCGACGACGAGTCCGGCGGTGGAAACGATGCCGTCGTTCGCGCCCAGCACGGCGGCCCGCAGCCAGTTCAGCCGCGAGCCGAGCGCGCCCCCGTGGGTCTCGTCATGGGTCGGTTCCGTCACAACAGCGAGGATCGCACTCCGGGGGCCGCCCCGGCATCACCACACGCGCACGTCGGCCCCGCGGGCGAACACCGGGCTGGTCGCGTCCGGCGGCGGGTCCTGGAGCGGCTCGGCGAGCTCCGTGACCGTCGGGCCGACCTTCGCCGCGATGGGATCGAGGAGGGCGAGGTCGAAGCCGTAGACCCGGGCGGCGTTGCCGCCGAGCATGGCGGCCAGCTCCGCGCGCGGGACGCCCGCGAAGGCGTGGCGCAGGGCCTCGCGGGTGTACGGGTGGGTGCCCTCGTCGTGCGGGTAGTCGCTGCCCCACATGATCTTGTCGACGCCGATGCGGTGGCGCAGCGGCACCTCGTGGGGGCGCATGAAGCTCGCGCCGACGAAGCAGTTGTCCCGCCAGACCCGGGAGGGCGCCTCGCCCATGGTGGCGGCGAGTCCGGCGCCGAACCTGGCCTCGGCCGTGTCGGCGTGCGTGGCGGCCGCGACCAGACGGCCGTGGTAGTAGTCCAGCATGCCGAGTACACCGGGAATCCAGCCGGAGCCCTGCTCGGTGAGGACGAGTCTGAGGTCCGGGTGGCGGCGGAAGGCACCACCGAAGGCGAGGTGCCACAGGGCGCGGTGGGAGAACCAGGTCGTCTCCACCATGAAGACCGCGCGGGCGGCCGGTTCCTCGCCGAGCGGCGGGTTGGCCGAGCCGGCGTGGTGGTTGACGGGGACGCCGAGTTCCGCGCACACGGCCCAGATCGGGTCGTACACCTGCGAGTACAGCTCGGGCAGGCCCGAGCCGGGCGGCGTGCCGGGCAGCATCAGGCCGCCCGTGAGGCCCGCCGCGGCCGCCCGGCGGATCTCCCGCACGGCCTCCTCGACGTCGCCGAGGAGGATCTGGAAGACGCCCGCGCGGCGGCCCGGCGCGGCGGCGCAGAAGTCGGCGAGCCAGCGGTTGTGGGCGCGCAGGCCCGCCCAGCGGCGTTCGAAGTCCGCGGCGTTCGTCGGCTGGGTCATGAGCGAGCCGGAGGGAAAGAACGGCGGGATGGTGTTCGGGAAGATCACCTCGGCGACGATGCCGTCCGCCTCCAGCTCCGCCAGCCGCAGCTCGGAGTTCCAGTTGCGGTCGGCGGAGTCGGCGAGCAGGTCCTGGTGCGGGTTGACGTAGGTGGCAGCCCAGTCGTCGAAGTCGTCGTGGTACCGCCGCTCCAGGTACGGCCGGTAGTCCAGCAGGTCGGCGCCGGCGTGGCAGTCGGCGGAGATGACGGTGTACCGGTCGGCGCTCATGAGGCCGCTCCTCGCACCGGCGTGTCGGGGCCGGTCCCGAGGACCGGGAAGTCGTGGCCGGTCAGCCAGTGCCGGCCCGCCTCGCGCGAGCGGGCCCAGGACGCTTCGACGGCCGCCTGGCCGGCCGGCTGGCCGAGGTCGGCGGGGGTCGGGCCGATGCGGCGGGCCAGGGGCGCGAGCCGGTCGGTGTCGAAGCCGAAGACCTCGGCCGCGGCGAGGCCCAGCATGCGCCGGGTCTCAGTGACGGGGATGTCGTGGAAGGTACGGCGCAGCCACGCGCGTGTGTCGGGCCAGGTGCCCTCGGGGTGCGGGAAGTCGCTGCCCCAGAGGATGTTGTCGACGCCGATCTCGTAGCGCTGGGCCAGCTCGCGCCGCTTGGTGTTGGTGGCGCAGATGAACACCTGCCGGTCCAGGTACTCGTGCGGCGGGCGTTTCAGCGCCTCGAACGGGGAGAGCTTCTTTCCGCCGTGCGCGCCGAGGTAGAGGCGGTCCATGAACCACAGCAGGTTGGGCAGCCACCAGCAGCCGGACTCGGCGACGCCGAAGCGCAGGCCGGGGTGGCGTTCGAAGACGCCGGACCAGAGCAGGAACCACAGCGGGCGGGCCGGCCACCAGGTGACCTCGGAGACGTAGATGCCGAGGTGGTCGCCGTACTCCTCGCGCGGGGCGGCGCCGGAGTGGGTGAGCACCGGCATGGCGCACTCGGCGGCGGCCGCCCACACGGGGTCGTACCGGCGGTCGTGGTAGGGCTCCCGGCCCGCCCAGAGCGCGGGGATCAGCAGGGCGCCGAGGCCGGACTCCCGGGACCGGTGGATCTCGGCGACGACCTGCTCGACCGGGGCGGTGATCGGCAGCAGGGCGACGCCGCAGTGCCGTTCGGGGTGGGCGGAGACGAAGTCCGCGAGCCACCGGTTGTGCGCCCGGGCGCCGGCCAGGCCGAGTTCCGGGTCGTGGTCGCCGGAGAGGCCGAGGCCGACGCCGAAGGGGGCGGCGGTGCGGCTGTCGACGGCGTCGGCGTCCGGGAAGACGACCTCGGCGGCCACGCCGTCGCCGTCCAGCTCCTTCACCCGCCGGGCCGCGTCCCAGCCGCCGCGCAGGCCCTCCTCGTTCTCCTCGAACCAGCGGGCGGCGAAGGTCTCGTTGCGGATGCCGAGCCGGGTCATCTCCGCGCGGCGCCGGTCGCGGCCCGCGAGGAACTCGTCGAAGGCGCGGTGGAAGCGGGACTCCAGATAGGGCCGGTACTGCTCGGTCGGCAGCCCGGCATGGCAGTCGGAGGAGATGATCAGGTACGGGTCGTCGGCTGTGCTCACGGGGCCTCCGCTCAGTCCAGGACGAAGCTTTCGAGGTACGAGGGGTTCGCGCGGTCGAGCATCGAGCGGGCCCGCGCGCGGATCTGGGCGTCGCTGTGCTCGCTCTCGGGCAGCAGCCAGAAGCGGTCCGCGCGGATGCCGCTCACCACGAGGTCGGCGACCTCCTCCACGGGCGTGAAGCGGACCTCCCGGCCGGCCGCGCGTATCGCCGCCTCCCACTGGTCCAGGCTGCGGTACGGGGTCCGGCGCGGGCGCTGCTTGGCGTAGCGGGCGGGCCGGTTGCGGTGCGACTCCCACAGGCCGGTGCGCAGCATGTGGGGGCCCGGGAAGAGCACCGACGCGCCCACGCGCGCGTGCTCGGCCCGGAGATGGGCGTACAGGGACTCGGTCAGGGTGACGACGGCGGCCTTGGTGACCGCGTACACGGAGGCGGTCGGCAGGGGGGCGATGCCGCCGTCCCCGGATGATGTATTGACCACATGACCGGGTTGACCCGAGTTGATCATCCTGGGCACGAATGCCTGGACGCCGTGGAAGACGCCCCACACATTGACGGCGAAGGCCCATCGCCAGTCGTTCGGGTCGTGTTCCCACATCCGGCCCTCGGCGCCCGATCCGACGCCCGCGTTGTTGCACAGCACATGCACGGCGCCATAGGTGTCGTACGCCGCCTCGGCCAGCTCCGCCACCTGCTCGCGCTCGCCGACGTCGACCACGCGCGCGTGCACGTCGGCGCCCTCGGCGCGCAGCTCGGCGGCGGCCCGGTCCAGCGCGGTCCGCTCGACGTCGGCGAGGACCACCTTCAGGCCCTCGGCCGCGAACCGGCGGGCCATGGCGAGTCCGATCCCGCTCGCCGCCCCGGTGACGACGGCGACCTGTCCGGCGCGCAGGTCCATGCGGCTCAGCTCCCCTCGGGGGGTGCGTCGAGGATCTGGCGGGGGTCGTCGTAGCGCTGGTGGATGTACGGCAGCAGGGTCCGGGCGTCGACCCGCTCGACCACCCGGCCGCTCTGGTCGGTGGTCTTCTCGCCGAGGGTGATCTCCCGCAGCCGCAGTACCGGCAGGTCGGCCACCGGGTCGTACGCGGACTCGCGCAGCAGCACCTCGCCGGTGACCCGTTCGAGCCGGCGTGCCCTCTCGTGGCGGACGCAGTGCACCAGGACGGGGTCCAGGTCGAAGCCGGAGCCGTCCACCGCGGGCAGGAACTTGAAGTAGAAGTCGGTCCTGGCGGCGGGCTCGGGCAGCGGCAGTTCCCCGCTCACCGTGCCGCGCACCTCCACGAACGCGATGCCGTGGCGCTTCATCAGCGCGCGTACCCCGGAGCCCTCGCGTTCGACGGCCACCTCGCCGAGCTTCTTGGGCTCGCCGAAGACCTCCCGGCCGCCGGTGAGGGCGCGTTCGTGGGTCATCGGCATGACCAGCGGGTACCAGCCCTCGACCGGGCCGTGGGCCGCGGCGACCGCGAAGGAGCCCGCGCCGAGCGGCTGTCCGGGCAGGTCGACGCTGCTGATGTTCACCCGGACGAGCGGGCTGCCGGTGGGTTTCAGCGGCGGTGGCAGCACAGCCGCCACCGCGTCCGGGTCGGTCTCCCAGACGGCCACCACCCCGGTGGACCAGATGTCGGGAAGCCGCGCGGCCGCGGTGCGCGTGGCGGCGGTCTCCCGCTCGGTCCGTGCTCCGTACCGTACGCGTGCGCGTGCCATACGCCGTACCGCCCTTCTTCTGACGGACCGTCACCTGTAACACTGTTACAGCAGTGCTCGTGCGGGGTAAAGAGCGCTGAAGCAAGGGGAGTTGGGGGATCATGCCGCTGAGTCGGGAGGCGGTGCTGGACGCCGCCGCGGAACTGGTGCGCCGGCACGGGCCGGACGCGCTGACCATGCGCGCGCTGGCCACCGCGCTGGACACCGCCGTGACCTCGATCTACTGGCACGTCGGGGGCCGGGAGGCGCTGCTCGACGCGCTGGTGGAGCGGACCCTGGCCGACCTCGGCGAGATCCGCCCGGCGGGGCGCACCCCGGAGCAGCGGGTGGTCTCCGTCGCGCGGGCCCTGCGCGCCCGGCTGCGCGACCATCCGCATCTGGTGGCCCTGGTGCACGAACGGGGGCTGACCGACCGGATGTTCCTGCCCGCGCAGCAGGTGCTGGTGCGCGAGGCGCACGCGGCCGGACTGCGCGGCGCGCGGGCCGCCGAGTTCGTCCGCGCGGTGCAGTTCCAGGTCGTGGGCCATGTGCTGGTGGAGCGCAACCGTGAGCGGGCCCCGGCGCAGCACCCCGGCGAGGAGGAGCTGTGGCGCACCGGCACCGCCGGGGAGGACCCCGCGCTGGCCCGCGCGCTCGCCCGCCCGGTGGACACGGAACGGCTCTTCGGGACGGCCGTACGGGCGCTGGTGCGGTCCCTGCTGGCGGCGCCGTGAACACGGGCGGAAGGCCGCGCTGAGCACGCACGGAAAACCAGTGGCGCCCCGCACGCGCGTTCCCCTACCGTCAAAGATCGCGGGGGCGGCTCCGCCGACGTGCTTCCTTCTCTCCCTTTCCTGGAATCCCAGCGCGTCCACTCTCCGCCCCCGCCCTCACACACCGTCTCCACCGGGGGATCTCCGCTTGTCCGCACTGACGTCCGTGCTGCTCCGCCGCCTCCGTACCGTCTACGTCGACCAGGCCGGACCACGCCCGGGCGATCCGTCGACGGCACAGGGGCTCGTCGCGCTGGAGAGCGAGCTGCTCGACCGGGGCTTCGCGCCGACGGCCCAGCTGCGCGCGGCGCTCGCCTGGCTCGGGCCCGCCGGGCTCGCGCAGGCGGGCCGGGAGCTGCTCCGGCACCTGGACGCCGAACTGGGCGCCGACCGCACCCATATGCCGCTGTTCCGGAACTTCCCGGTCTCCGTGCCCGGCGACACCTTCGCGCTCTACGTCGACCGGGTCTTCGCGCTGCTGCTCCAGTGGCCCGCGCAGCCCTGTGTGCTGTGCGGCACGGTGAGCGGTGTGCAGCCGGTGGCGCCGTGCGCGCATCTGGTCTGCCGCGACTGCTGGGACGGCGCGGAGTACACCGGCTGCCCGCTGTGCCACCGCCGCGTCGACCCCGCCGACCCGTTCCTGGTGCCGGGCGCGCCGCGCCGTCCGCGGGATGTCCCGGCGGGCCCGCTGAAGCTGCTCGCGCACGGCACGGACGCGGCGGCGGACACGGTCCACGCCCTGCGCGCGCTGCTGGCCCGGCGCACCCCCCTGCCGCCGCAGGACCGCGACGACCTGAAGGTGCTGCTGGAACACGCGCCCCGGGACCTCGGCTGGTTCCCAGCGGAGATCCCGGTGCGCGAGACCAAGGCGCTCGTCCTGGGCACGCTGCTGCGCGACCGGCACACGCGCGGGGCGGCGACCGCACTGCTCGGCCGACAGCTGACGACGGCGACGGACGTGCTGCGGCTGCTGCACGTGTGGTCCGGCGGCGCGGCGGACCTGCTGGCCCCGCCCCGGCTGCGCTCGCTGCCGCGCGCGCTGCGCGCCCTGCTGCTCGGGGTGCTCGACGGGCTGCCGGCGGCCGCGCTGGTGGAGGACGTGCTGCGGCACCCGGCCGGGTGGAAGCGGGCCTCCGAGATCCTGCACCCGTTCGAGTACCACGCCCGCTACCCGCGGGCCGCCCTCGCCTTCGCCGTGCTGCGCGGCACCGGCACCGCCGGCACCGCGCTGGGCGAGGCGCTGCTGAGCACGGCCGCGGCACACCCGGAGGCGGTCCGGGCCGGCGGCGGCCGGCTGCACGCGGTGTCCTGGGGCGCCCGGGTGGAACAGGCACTGTCCGAGCGGGACACACCGGCCGCGCTGGCCCTGCTCGCGCAGCGGCCGGGCGAACTGCTGCGCCGCCTGGACCATCTGCTGCGGCTGCGCGAACTCGACACGCTGCCCGAGGAGTTTGCGCAGGTGCTGCGGCGCGCGCTGCCCACGGCGGGCCCCGGTCCGCTGCTGGCCGCGCTGGGCCGGATGCGGGTCCGCCACCGGGCCGCCCCACGGCGGGTGTTCTTCCCGCGCGGTCAGGTCGCGCACGCCTGGACGGTCGACGACACCCGGGCGCCGCTCGCCGAGGCGGTCACCACACGCGTGTGTGCGCTGCTGGAGGAGGAGGCGCTGCGCCGGCTGACCGGCCTGCCCCGGTTCGAACTGGCGGTGCTGGACTCGGCGCTCGCCGGGCTCGCCGTACCGTCCGCGGAAGGCGCGGCCGCCAGGGCGCTGGTGTCGGTGCCGCGCGGCAGCACCCAGCCGCTGCCCGAGGGCGAGGTGCTGCGCCTGTTCCTGCACTGGATGCAGCCGCCGAGGACGCGGGTGGACCTGGACCTGTCGGTGGCCCTGTACGACGAGGACTGGGAGTTCGCCGGCCTGTGCGACTACACCAGCCTGGTCTACGGCGACCGGTGGGCCGTCCACTCCGGCGACCTGACCTCGGCACCGGCGCCGGACGGCGCGACCGAGTACGTCGACCTGGACCTCGGCGCGCTCGGCGAGCTGGGCGTGCGCTACGCGGTGCCGGTCGTCTTCAGCTTCAACGACATCCCGTTCGAGGAGCTGCCGGACGCGTTCGCCGGCTTCATGACGCTGCCGTCGGCGGACGAGCGGGCGCGCGGCGCCGGGTACCACCCGCGCACCGTGCGCCAGCGCTACGACCTGGAGGGCGACTCGCGCATCCAGGTGCCGATGGTGGTGGACCTGCGCCGCCGCACCTTCCTGTGGACGGACCTCCATCTGCCCTCCGCCGGCGGCTACCACAACCTGTACCGGCACAGCGCGGCCCTGGGCCGGATGGCGCGGGACCTCACCCAGTACTTCGCCACGGGCCGCACGACGCTGTGGGACCTGGCGGTCTGGCACGCGGCGGCGCGCAGCGCCCGGGTACTGGTCGTACGGCGGGCACCGGGGCCGCAGGAGCCCGGGGAGCTGTGGCACTACCTGCGCCGCGCCGGGGAGCCGGAAACGGCCTTCGCCGCCCGGATACAGGCCTTGGAAGCGCCGGACCGGCGGGAGCCGGCGCGGGACGCGGCGGACGCCGACGCCCGCGCGGGCGAAGCGGCCGCCGGACACCGTGTGTTGCTCGCGCTGGTGCACGGCGGGGTGGCTCCGCGGGAGGCGAGCGGCGAGGTGTACCGGCTGCTGCCCGGCCCGGCCGACGGCTGCGGTCTGGCTCCGCTGACGGCCGGGGACCTGGTGGCGGCGCTCGGCTGACGGCGGGGCATCTGATGGCGGCGCTCGGCTGACGCCCCCGGCAATCCGTGACCCGCAATCCGTAATCCGCAACCGCCGAAGATATGTGCCACTTAGGGGCTTTTGGCAGCGTACGCACGCGCGTACGACGGTCGAGCTGCCGAACGGTGCCGTGACGTACGGGCGGAACCTGCGGGACGGCGTTGTCAGTCGCGGCCCGTATCCTCAGTGACCATGCTCGAAGACCGTGCGACCGCAGTGTCCTCCCCCACCCAGTGGCCGATCGCGTATCCGAAGGGATACGCGGTCGTTGACGTGGAGACCACCGGCCTGGCCCGGGACGACCGGATCATCTCGGCGGCCGTGTACCGGCTGGACGCGCGCGGCGAGGTCGAGGACCACTGGTACACGCTGGTCAACCCCGAGCGCGATCCGGGTCCCGTGTGGATACACGGTCTGACGAGCGAGGTGCTCGAGGGCGCGCCCCTGTTCGCGGACGTCGCCGAGGAGTTCGCGGCCCGCCTGGACGGCCGGGTGCTGGTCGCGCACAACGCCGTCTTCGACTGGCAGATGATCGCGCGGGAGTACGCGCGGGCGCAGCGCCAGGCGCCGGTGCGGCAGCGGCTGTGCACCATCGCGCTGTCGAAGGAGCTGGGGCTGCCGCTGCCCAACTTCAAGCTGGAGTCGCTCGCGGCACACTTCGGCGTCGTACAGCAGCGGGCGCACCATGCGCTGGACGACGCGCGGGTGCTCGCGGAGGCGTTCCGGCCCAGTCTGCACGCCGCCGCGGCGGGCGGGGTCCGGCTGCCGCTGCTGGAGTGCCGCCCGCTGACGGAGTGGTCGGACCGGCCGGTGCCCCGGCAGTCCACCGGCGGCTACGGCGGCTTCCGCGCGGGCAGTTGGCGGCCGTCCCGGAAGCGGCCCGCCTGCCCCTACCCCAACCCCGGCCGGTACGAAGAGGGCAAACCCCTCAAACAGGGCATGCGGGTGGCGTTTTCGGGCGACACCTCCGTCGACCGCGAGCTGCTGGAGGACCGGGCGACCGAGGCCGGGCTGCATGTGGCGTCCAGCATCTCCCGGCTGACCAGCCTGCTGGTGACCAACGACCCCGACTCGGGCACCTCCAAGGTGGCCAAGGCGCGGCAGTTCGGCACACCCATGGTGGACGAGGCCGCGTTCGGGCAGCTGCTGCGCGATGTGGAGCCCGCCGACGGGTGACGTCCGGCGCCCGTCACGGACCGGGGCGCGGGGCCGTACGAACGGGTGATTGGTCCACGACTCACCCGGCGGCCGCTCGCCCGGCGGCGGACGGCGGCCCACGCTGTGGCCCATGGCGACATGCGAAGTTTGCGGCAATGACTACGGAATGACCTTCGAGGTCCATGCCCAGGGCGCGGTGCACGTCTTCGACTGCTTCTCCTGTGCGATCCACCGGATGGCCCCGATCTGCGAACACTGCCGGGTGCAGATCATCGGCCAGGGCGTGGAGGCGGAGGGCCACTGGTACTGCGGCGCGCACTGCGCCCGTGCGGAGGGGAGGGCCGGAGTCGTCGACCGGGTGTGACCCGGTACCCGCCTGAATGCACCCCACGGCCCGGAGGTAACGTCGTGGGGTGCATCGCTACCGCTTCCTGTTGTCCCGCCAGTGGGTGATCCTCACCCTCGTCGCGATCGCGCTGATCCCGACGATGATCAGGTTGGGCTTCTGGCAGCAGCACCGCTACGACCAGCGCACCGCCCGGAACAACCTGGTGTCCTCGGCGCTGCACGCCAAGCCGGTCCCGGTCGAGCAGCTGTCCTCCCCCGGGCACACCGTGACCCGCACCGAGAGGTACCGCACGGTCACCGCGACCGGCACCTTCGACACCGCCCGCGAGGTCGTGGTCCGGCGCCGGACCAACTCCGACGGCGAGGTCGGCTTCCACGTCCTCACCCCCTTCGTCCTGGACGACGGCAAGGTCCTGCTCGTCAACCGCGGCTGGATCCCCGCGAACGGCGTGCAGACCGCCTTCCCGAAGATCCCCGCCCCGCCGGCCGGCCGGACCACCGTCACCGGGCGGCTGATGGCCGACGAGACGACCGCGGCGAGCGGCATCAAGAACGTCAAGGGCCTGCCCGACCGGCAGATCATGCTGATCAACAGTGCGGAGGAGGCCCACCGGCTCGGCGCCCGGGTGCTCGGCGGCTATGTCGAGCAGACCGCGCCCCGGGCCAAGGACGGCTCCCCGGAGCAGATCTCCGACCCGGGCAGCGAGGACGCCCCGCTGAACTACGCCTACATGATCCAGTGGTGGCTGTTCGCCGCGGGCGTCCCGGTCGGCTGGTGGTTCCTGGTCCGGCGGGAGATCCGCGACCGGGAGGAGGCCGCGGCGCAGCCGAAGCCGGAGCAACCGGAACCGGCCGCGGTCTAGCCCCGGCCGCGGGCACGTCACTGCCCGGCAGATGCCCGCCCACGCGTACGTCACTCCCCCGGCGCACCACCTGATTGGCCCCCTGGTCCCGCGGGAAACCGCATCCCGTGAACGCGCGCATCGAGGACTACGCCCTCATCGGCGACGAACAGACCGCCGCCCTGATCGGCCGGGACGGTTCGATCGACTGGCTGTGCCTGCCCCGCTTCGACTCCGGCGCCTGCTTCGCCCGGCTGCTGGGCGACGAGAACCACGGCCACTGGCGGATCGCCCCCGAGGGAGCGGACACGTGCACCCGGCGTGCCTACCGGCCCGACACGCTCGTCCTCGACACCGAGTGGGAGACCGCCGAGGGCACGGTGCGCGTCACCGACCTGATGCCCCAGCGCGACCGCGCACCCGACGTCGTACGCATCGTCGAGGGGGTCACCGGCCGGGTCACCGTCCGCAGCACCCTGCGGCTGCGTTTCGACTACGGCTCGATCATGCCGTGGGTGCGCCGCACGGACGGCCACCGGGTGGCCGTCGCGGGCCCGGACGCGGTGTGGCTGCGCAGCGAGCCCGCCGTACGCACCTGGGGCGAGGACTTCTGCACCCGCTCCGAGTTCACCGTGGCCGAGGGCGACCGGGTCGCCTTCGTGCTCACCTGGCACCCCTCGCACGAGCGGCGCCCGCCGCTCACCGACCCTTACGAGGCGCTGGAGAGCAGCGTCACCGACTGGCGGCGCTGGGCCCGGCAGTGCCGGTACGACGGTCCCTACCGGGACGCGGTGGTCCGCTCCCTGATCACCCTCAAGGCCCTCACCTACGCCCCGACCGGCGGGATCGTCGCGGCGGCCACCACCTCGCTGCCGGAGAAGCCGGGCGGGGTGCGCAACTGGGACTACCGCTACTGCTGGCTGCGCGACTCCACCCTCACCCTCGGCGCGCTGCTCAGCGCCGGCTACCAGGAGGAGGCCGAGGCCTGGCGCAACTGGCTGCTGCGCGCGGTCGCGGGCGACCCGGCCGACCTCCAGATCATGTACGGCGTCGCGGGCGAGCGCCGGCTGGCCGAGACCGAGCTGCCCTGGCTGCCCGGCTTCGCCGGCTCCACCCCCGTACGGACCGGCAACGGCGCCGTCGAACAGCTCCAGCTCGACGTGTACGGCGAGGTGATGGACTCGCTGTCGCTGGCCCGCACCTCCGGGCTGCCCACCCGGCCGCACATGTGGGCCATCCAGCGCTCGCTGATGGACTTCCTGGTGTCGGCGTGGCGGCAGCCGGACGAGGGCCTGTGGGAGGTGCGCGGCGGCCGTCGCCAGTTCGTGCACTCCAAGGTGATGGTCTGGGTGGCCGCCGACCGGGCCGTGAAGACCCTGGAGCAGCACAAGGAGCTGGACGGCGACCTGGACGGCTGGCGCGCGCTGCGCGACGAGGTCCACCAGGAGGTGTGCGAGAAGGGCTTCGACCCCGACCGCAACACCTTCACGCAGTACTACGGCTCCCGGGAACTCGACGCGGCGCTGCTGCTCATCCCGCGGGTCGGCTTCCTGCCGCCGGACGACCCGCGGGTGGTCGGCACGGTCGACGCGGTCCGCGACGACCTCGGGCACGGCGGTTTCCTGCGCCGCTACGACACCGAGGACTCGGTCGTCGACGGGCTGCCGAGCGGCGAGGGCGCCTTCCTGGCCTGCTCGTTCTGGCTGGCCGACGCGCTGCATCTGACCGGCCGCAGGAAGGAGGCCCGGAAGCTGTTCGACCGGCTGGTGGGGCTGACCAACGACGTGGGCCTGCTGGCCGAGGAGTACGACCCGCTGAACGGCTGCCAGCTGGGCAACTTCCCGCAGGCGTTCAGCCATATCGGCCTGGTGAACACCGCCCTCACACTCTTCGGGGAGGACGGGGCAGGATAGGGGCCATGGATCTTGGACTGAAGGACCGGGTGTACGTCGTCACCGGAGCCACGCGCGGCCTGGGCAACGCCGCGGCGCGCCGGCTCGTCGCCGACGGGGCGAAGGTGGTGATCACCGGACGGGACGGGAAGCAGGCCGCCGAGGCCGCCGCGGAACTGGGCCCGAACGCGGTCGGGGTGGGCGTCGACAACTCCGCGCCGGACGCCCCCGAGCGGCTCATCGCGGCCGCCCGGGAGAACTTCGGCGGCTTCCACGGGATGCTGGTGAGCGTGGGCGGGCCGCCGCCCGGGTTCGTCGCGGACAACACGGACGAGCAGTGGCGCGACGCCTTCGAGTCGGTGTTCCTCGGCGCGGTGCGGCTCGCCCGGGCCGCGGCGGCCGAACTGGAGGCGGGCGGGGTCATCGGGTTCGTGCTGTCGGGCTCGGTGCACGAGCCGATCGCCGGGCTGACCGTGTCCAACGGGCTGCGGCCGGGGCTCGCCGGCTTCGCCAAGTCGCTCGCCGACGAGCTGGGGCCGCGCGGTATCCGGGTGGTGGGGCTGCTGCCGGCCCGGATCGACACCGACCGGGTGCGCGAACTGGACGGACTCTCCGCCGACCCGGAGGCCACCCGGGCGGCGAGCGAGGCCCGGATCCCGCTGCGCCGGTACGGGACGCCGGAGGAGTTCGGGAACGTCGCCGCGTTCCTGCTGTCACCGGCGGCTTCCTACCTGACGGGCATCATGCTGCCGGTGGACGGCGGCATGCGGCGCGGCTTCTGACGCTCCTCAACCGACCCTTCCGGCGCGGTGCCTGACCGTGCCCAGCCGCACCTCCGCCGGAAGGGACGGCAGCCCCGCCGAGTCACGTGCGTGGGCGAGCGCCCGGGCCGTGAACTCCGCCAGGGTGCCCGCCGGGTCCGCGTCCGGCTCCAGGCGCAGCCAGGCCCGCGCCGTGGGTGTCGTACGACGGCCGGCCAGCAGGACCTCGGCATGGGCCACGCCGTCCTGCCGGACCGCGTCCTCGGCGAGGGCGCCCTCCAGGGCCCTGCCCCGCAGCAGGGCGCCCTCGCCGTCGCCGGTGGTGACGAGCAGCTCGGGCAGGCGGCGCCGGCGCAGGACCGCCGTCAGCCACCACAGGGCGAGCAGCATCAGGGCCGCGAGGGCGGCGATGACCGTCGGCCACCACCATGCCGTGTCCCGCCAGCGGGTGCGCTCGTGCCGGGTGAGCAGGACGTCGTGCGGGCCGGTGTGCAGCCACCAGGAGGGCGGCGGCGCGCCCAGGCCGACGGCCAGCACCGCGCCGCCGACGGCGAGCAGCACCAGGCCCACCAGGGCCAGCAGGACGCGGCTGACTCCGCCGGTGCGGCCTGCGCGCATCCCCGTCACCCCTTCCGTCCGGGCCGCGCCACCCGCAGGGACAGCGCGGGCGGGGCGGTGAGGCCGAGGCCCCGCATCGCCTCGTCGAGCGTGCTGTCCAGGTCGGCGCGGACCTCGTCCAGGTCGCGGAAGTGGGAGACGACCCGGACGTCGGCCTTCCGGCGGCGCATCCGCACCCGCACCGCGCGCACCCCGGAGACGTCCATGGCGCGGTCCCGCAGCAGCAGCGCCGCCGCCTCCCGGTGCAGGGCGGCGCGGACCTCGGGGTGCGGGCGGCGCATCGGCAGCTGGGCGCGCAGGCCCGGGGTGACCGCGAGGACGATCAGCCACAGGCCGAGGGCGGCGGCGACGGCGGCGCCGGTCAGCACCCAGACGTCGTCCAGGGGGCGCTGCGCCAGTTGCCGGGCCAGGGCGCGGCGCCAGTACATCGCCGGGCGGTGGGCGCGGACGGCGGCGATGTCGTAGAGCAGCAGGCCCGCGCCGGCCGCCAGCAGGACGGCGACGACGGCGGCCGGGACGCGGCGCGGCGACCAGAAGCGGCCGCTGCCGGCGGGGGCCGGGGCGTCCGCCTCGGGGGCCTCGCCGAGCGTGCCGGTGGGCCGTGCCTCGCTCATCATGTCCTCCCCGGTCCGGTCGGCAGGTGCAGTCCCTCGACCCGGACGGCGACCTCGGACACCTCCAGGTCCACGAGGCCTTCCACCCGCTCGGTGACCCGGCGGCGCACGGCGGCGCAGCGGGCGCCGATGTCGCAGGGGTAGCCGAGTTCGAGGTGGACCCGGACCCGGGCGGTGCCCCGGGGGGTTCCCCCGCCCGGGCGGGGCGCCGGGTGCGGGCTCACGACGACCGTGGCGTGCGGGGCGGTCGCCTCGGCGGGCAACGGCGCCAGCGCCTCGCGCGCGGCCTCGGCGGCGATCTTCGCCACGACCCGGTCGGCGATCCGGGTGGCGCCGCGTTCGCCGGGCGGCACCCGGGCCGGCGCCGGGCGCACCGTGCCGGTCTCGAGGCTCACCCGGTCACCTCCGCCGGTCGCGCCGGTCGCCGCGGGTGCGGAAGAACTCCCCGAGTTCCAGGTCCCCCTCGGCGAACCGGCCGACGACGAACCCGATCGCACCCAGCGCGGCCACCAGCAGAAAGGCGCCGAACCCGCCGAAGTACCCGGCGAAACCCAGCGCCATCCCGGCGATCATGCCGACCATGGCCATGCTCATGCAGCGCTCCTCAGCTCGTCGGGCGGTGGGCCGTCACTGGATCCGGGGCTCGGGTTCCTCTTCCTCCTCCTCGGGGAGTTTGACGTCGCTGACCGCGATGTTGACCTCGACCACCTCGAGTCCGGTCATGCGTTCCACGGCGGCGATCACGTTCTCGCGCACGGCGTGGGCGACATCGCCGATGGAGACGCCGTAGTCCACGACGATCTCCAGGTCGAGCGCGGTCTGCACCTCGCCGACCTCGGCCTTCACTCCCCGGGTCACCGACTTGGAGCCGCCCGGCACCCGGTCGCGCACGGCGCCGAAGGTGCGGGCGAGCCCGCTGCCCAGGGCGTGGACGCCGACGACGTCCCGGGCGGCGAGTCCGGCGATCTTCTCCACGACGCCGTCGGCGATGGTCGTCCGCCCACGGGTCGCCGGGTCGCCGCCGCCGCGCCGGGTGGCCTTGCGGGTCGACACCTGCGGCTCCTGAGCGCCTTCCGGGGTCGTCGTCATGTCGGTCATCGCCGTACGTCCCTCTCGGTCGTCGTACCTCTTCGGTCGCCGTACCTCTTCGGTCCCTCTTCGGCTGTCGTCCTGAACACCACGGTATGCAAGGTTGCCCGGCTGCGCGCCGTGGATGCGGCAGGCTGGAGGAATGACGGCGGACCGGTGGACACAGGCGGCGGCGCGGACGGTGCGGCACCCGGTGGGACTGGGCAGGCTGCTGCCGCTGGGCGGGCCGGGCGACGGCGCGTGGATCGCGGAGGGCGCGGCCGCGGCGGTACTGGAGCGGGCGGCGGCGGAGGTGCCGGGCGTGCGGCTGGGCGCGCTGCGGATCGCGCTCGCCGATCCGGAGGACGCGGCCGAGCCCGTCGTACCGGCGCCGCCGAGCGGGCTGCCGCCGGGGGCCCTTCGGGTGACGGCGGACGTCGCGGCCACGGCCGGGGAGCCCCTGCCGACGGCGGCGGAGCGGCTGCGGCGGGCGTTGGCCACGGCCGCCACGGAGCGGCTCGGGCTGGCGGTGGCGGAGGTGGATCTGCGCGTGACGGAGCTGCTGGACGAAGACGCGCCGCCCCCGGCGGTCCATCTGCCGCAGCCGGCGCCCGCCCGGGAGCCCACGGACCCGGACGAGGCCCGTGCGGCGGCGGCCGCCCTGTCGGTGCCCGGGGTGGTGCGGCTGACGGGCTCGCTGGGCGGCCTGGGACGGGCGGTGCGGATCGAGGAGCGCGCCGAGCAGGGCGCGCTGCCGCACCGGCATGTGCGCATGGAGCTGGCGACCGGTGCGGACCACCGGGCCGTGGAGGTGGCCCGGCGGGTCCGCGCGGCCGTACACGGCGCACTGGAGGGCCGGCCGACGGTGGCCGTACTGGTCACCGCCGTCGACTGGTGATCAGAAAAGTATTAGTCGCCGAGACCGGCCAGGTCGCGCAGGCGGCGGGCCTGGGCGGCGCGTTCCGCCGTGCGCTGTGCCTCGTAGTCGCGGTCCTGCGCGCCACGGAGCAGCGCCTTGGTCTCCACCACCGCGTCGCGCGGCGGGGCCAGCAGCGCTGCCGCCAGGTCGCGTACGGCGTCGTCGAGTTCGGCCGCCGGAACCGCCAGGTTGGCCAGTCCGGTCGCCACCGCCTCCTCGGCGCCGACGAACCGTCCGGTCGCGCAGATCTCCAGCGCGCGGGCGTACCCGACCAGGCTGACCAGCGGGTGGGTGCCGGTCAGGTCGGGGACGAGGCCGAGGCTGGTCTCGCGCATGGCGAACTGCACGTCGTCCGCGACGACCCGGAGGTCGCACGCGAGCGCGAGCTGGAAGCCTGCACCGATGGCGTGCCCCTGGACGGCGGCGATGGACACGAGGTCGCTGCGCCGCCACCAGGTGAACGCCTCCTGGTATTCGGCGATGGTCGCGTCGAGCCCGGCGTCGTCACGGCGCGCGAGCTGGATGAAGGACGGCTCGCCCGGGATCCCCTCCGGGGTGAACATCTGACGGTCCAGCCCGGCGGAGAAGGACTTGCCCTCGCCCCGCAGCACGACAACGCGGACGGAGCCCGGCAGCAGCCGGCCGACCTCGGCGAGCGTGCGCCACAGAGCGGGGCTCTGGGCGTTGCGCTT
Organism: Streptomyces sp. NPDC127190; assembly: GCF_042672505.1. Taxonomy (NCBI): domain Bacteria; kingdom Bacillati; phylum Actinomycetota; class Actinomycetes; order Kitasatosporales; family Streptomycetaceae; genus Streptomyces; species Streptomyces sp. NPDC127190. The sequence goes on along the minus strand of NZ_JBHXVE010000009.1, from coordinate 196,108 downwards.
GTCCGGGTTGGTCAGCGTCACCGTGGCGAGCGTGTCGTCGACGGTGAGCCGTACGCCGTCCTTGTCGAGTACGGGAGCGAGGTCCTGCTCGGGCGTAGCCATGGGGCGCCTCCGATGGGTGCGGTCAACAGAGCAGAGCTAAGTGACTGCACAGTAACCACCCGGCCGGTCAGTCCGCCGACCGGGTGGCCACCATCGAAGCCGATGGGCCGCCCCGAGTCAGGACTGTGCGGCCTTCTTGCCCCGGGTCGCTCCGCCACGCCCACGCAGCGTGACGCCCGACTCGCTGAGCATCCGGTGGACGAAGCCATACGAGCGGCCGGTCTCCTCGGCCAGCGCCCGGATGCTCGCACCGGAGTCGTACTTTTTCTTCAGGTCTGCCGCGAGCTTGTCGCGCGCGGCGCCGGTCACCCGGCTGCCCTTCTTCAGAGTCTCGGCCACCCGTGCCTCCTCATGGGAAGTGCGCTCTGGTCTCCTCATGATCACCCCTCTTGGGCGCGATGGCCACCCATTCGGCAAGGTCTGTGGGACATCGTTGTGACGACAGGAGCGCATCCCCACAAGCGGACTATGGAATTCCAAGGGGTGTTGTCCGCAGGACCGAACGGGTGGATTCACGAAGTGCCAGGTCAGCGACCGGAGCGGCCGATCCCTTGGCAGCATGGGGATCGGCCGTGAAATCCGTGTACGACACACCTCAATACGAGGAGTTCTCACACAGATGATGGATCACGGATCGGCCGAATGATCCATACTCAGTGGATCAGGCTTTCGATCACGCCAGGGCGACGAGATCCGCGTAGTCCGCGCCCCACAGGTCCTCGACGCCGTCCGGCAGCAGGATGATCCGCTCCGGCTGGAGCGCCTCGACGGCGCCCTCGTCATGCGTGACCAGGACGACCGCGCCCTTGTAGGTGCGCAGCGCGCCCAGGATCTCCTCGCGGCTCGCGGGGTCGAGGTTGTTGGTCGGCTCGTCCAGCAGCAGGACGTTCGCCGACGACACGACGAGCGTGGCCAGGGCGAGGCGGGTCTTCTCACCGCCGGAGAGGACCCCGGCCGGCTTGTCGACGTCGTCGCCGGAGAACAGGAACGAACCCAGCACCTTGCGGACCTCGACCAGGTCCATGTCGGGGGCGGCCGAGCGCATGTTCTCCAGGACCGTGCGGTCGGCGTCCAGGGTCTCGTGCTCCTGGGCGTAGTAGCCGAGCTTGAGGCCGTGGCCGGGGACGACCTCGCCGGTGTCCGGCTGCTCGGCCCCCGCGAGGAGCCGGAGCAGGGTGGTCTTCCCCGCGCCGTTGAGGCCGAGGATGACGACCCGCGAGCCCTTGTCGATGGCCAGGTCGACGTCGGTGAAGATCTCCAGCGAGCCGTAGGACTTCGACAGACCCTCGGCGGTGAGCGGGGTCTTGCCGCACGGCGCGGGCTCGGGGAAGCGCAGCTTGGCGACCTTGTCGGAGACGCGCACCGCGTCCAGCCCGGCGAGCAGCCGGTCGGCGCGCTTGGCCATGTTCTGCGCGGCGACCGTCTTGGTGGCCTTGGCGCGCATCTTGTCGGCCTGCGAGTGCAGGGCGGCGGCCTTCTTCTCGGCGTTCTGCCGTTCCCGCTTGCGGCGCTTCTCGTCGGCCTCGCGCTGCTGCTGGTAGAGCTTCCAGCCCATGTTGTAGACGTCGATCGTGGAGCGGTTGGCGTCCAGGTAGAACACCTTGTTCACGACCGTGTCGACCAGGTCGACGTCGTGGGAGATCACGATGAAGCCGCCGCGGTAGGTCTTCAGGTAGTCCCGCAGCCAGATGATCGAGTCCGCGTCGAGGTGGTTGGTGGGCTCGTCGAGGAGCAGCGTGTCCGCGTCGGAGAACAGGATCCGCGCCAGCTCGATACGGCGGCGCTGACCGCCGGAGAGGGTGTGCAGCGGCTGGCCCAGCACCCGGTCGGGCAGGTTCAGCGCGGCGGCGATGGTGGCGGCCTCGGCCTCGGCGGAGTACCCGCCCTTGGTGAGGAACTCCGTCTCCTGCCGCTCGTACTGCTTCATGGCCTTCTCGCGGGTGGAGCCCTTGCCGTTGGCGATGCGCTCCTCGTTCTCGCGCATCTTGCGGATCAGGACGTCGAGGCCGCGCGCGGACAGGATGCGGTCGCGGGCGAGGACGTCCAGGTCGCCGGTGCGGGGGTCCTGCGGGAGGTAGCCGACCTCGCCGGAGCGGGTGATGGTGCCGGCCGCGGGGATGCCCTCGCCGGCCAGACACTTGGTGAGGGTGGTCTTGCCTGCGCCGTTACGGCCGACGAGGCCGATGCGGTCGCCCTTGGCGACCCGGAAGGTGGCGTTCTCGATGAGGACGCGCGCACCGGCGCGCAGCTCGATACCAGAGGCGGAGATCAAGGGACAGACTCCTGGGCGTACATGGGATTGGCGGGTGGGCGGCTGAGGGCGTTCCCGCCGTCTAATGCGCGAGGAGAATGGCCATGGGGAAAGTCTAACGGGGCCACGCAAGCGGTTTTTCTACGTCCAGGTGTTCGTACCGACCCGTTCCGTGACCGGGGAGATCGTTGCCGAGCGGGGCGCGGTCCGGGGTGATCCGCCCCAGGTCGTCCAGGGGCACCAGCTGCCCGGTCCAGGCGCCCTGGGCGCACGGCTGGGCCAGCAGCAGGGCCGTACCGCGGCGTACGGCGCGCTCGGGCCGGAACCCGCAGTCCGCGGGGGCGGGCAGCATCCGGCGCAGGTCGCCGTCGGCGGTGCGGTACGCGGTGACGCGGTGCGGGGTGACGACGGCGAGGATGCCCCGGCCGAGGGGGCGCAGGACGCCGCTGCCGCCGTGCGCCGGGAGCCACGCGGCGGTGCCGGGCAGGGCGCGGTGCCGGCGCACGGTGCGGCCGTCGGTGTCGGTGAGCAGGCCGTCGTCCCAGAGCGCGATCGCCTCCGCGGGCGCGGCCAGGCGACCGGCCGGCGTCCCGGGCGCGCGTACCGCCAGCGCAGCGCCCCGGTCCGGGTGTCGTAGGCCGCCACGGCGCTCCCCCGCGCCCGGGCCGCCCACCGTCCGGCCGACGCCTCCCGCTCCGCGCGCGGCGCGACCACGAGCCGGTCCCCGTACGGCACGGGCCGCACCGCATGGGCCACCACGAGCAGACACCCGACGAGGAGCAGGCCGAGTACGGCACGCAACCGCCGGCGCGGGAAGCGGCCGCCGCGGGCCGCACGAGCGACTACCGCCCTGCCGACGCGGCTCCGACGGCCGCCCCTCAGGCCGGTCCCGGCGGGCGGGGCGCGGTGTCGCCCGTTCGGGTGGGGGTGGGGGGTGGGGGTGGCCGGGTGGGTAGGGATGGGGCCGGTTTCCGTGGAACCGGTCCGGCGGAGGGGTGACGCCGGGGCCGGCCGTGAGCACGACGTCCGTGAAGGGGTGAGCGGTATGAGGGGCACGGGCGGTGGAGGGCGGCCGAGTGTCTGTCCCGCGCTGCTGTACGCGGACGCGCGGGCGGCTATCAGGCAGCTGACGGAGGCCCTCGGCTTCACCGAGCTGTCGGTGTACGAGACGGCGGACGGCACGGTGATGCACGCCGAGCTGGTCCAGGGCAACGGCGCGGTGATGATCGGCTCCAGGGGCCGCGGCGGGCCGTTCGACACGGCGATGAGGGGTGCGGGGCCCGCCGGGGTGTACGTCGTCGTGGACGACGTGGACGCCCACCACCAGCGGGCCGTGGAGCACGGGGTGGAGATCCTGATGCCCCCGACGGACCAGGACCACGGCTCGCGGGACTATCTGGCGCGGGACGCCGAGGGCACCGTGTGGAGCTTCGGGACGTACGCCCCCGACGTCCAGCCCTGAGCCTCAGCCCCCGGTGTGCACCTGGAACGCGGCCCGGCGCACGGCCTTGGCCAGGGCCGGGTCGGGGTGGGCGGCGGCCAGGGCGACCAGGACCTGCACGGTGCGCGGGTGGCCGACGGCGCGGACCTCGTCGAGCAGCTGGGGGACGGTGGGCTGCACCGCGGACTCCAGGTGCCGGACCAGCATCGGCGTCTCGCCGTGGTCGGCGACGGCCGCGGCGGTGTCCACCCAGAGCCAGGTGGCCTCCTCGCGGGTGAGCACCTCGTGCGCGTCCTCCGGGTCGACGCCGTCGTGCTCGGCCAGCCACAGCAGCGCGTACGGCCTGAGGGCGGGCTCGTCCACCACGGCGCGCACCTCGGGTTCGGCCGGGGCGCCGACCACGCGCAGCGCCTCGAAGGCGAGGCCGCGCAGCAGGGCGTCCTCGCCGCGGGCGGCGGCGATCAGCTCGGTGACGGCGGCGCCGACGGGGCGGGCGGCGAGCCAGGCCCGGTACTCGGCGCGGGCCGCGTTGGGGCGGAGCTGGGCGCAGCCGCGGAGCATGTCCTCGGCGGACTGCTCGATGTTGCCGGCCGGGCTCTGGGCGGCCACGCAGATCTGCTCCAGCTTGACCCACACCGCCCAGCTGCCCAGCGGGGTGAGGGTGGCCTGGCCGTCGCCGTAGGTGAGGGCGCCGACGGCGGCGAGGGCGCTCAGGGCCCAGTCGAGCAGGGGCTCCAGCGGGGTGTCCCCGGCGGGGTCGGCGGCGGCCGGGGTGCCGGCGGGCGGCTCGGGGGCGGGGCCGTAGGGGACCTCGCAGCGCTCGGTGCGCAGTTCGGTGACGCGCTGCCGGAGCAGGTCGAGGAGCTGTTCGACCGGGACGGGGCCGGCGGACAGCTGGAGGAAGGAGAGCACCTGGGGCATGGCCGAGACGACCTCGGCGACGGCGGCGGGCTCCTGGTCGGCGGGCTCCGGGGAGGCGAGCGACCAGGCGTCGAAGAGGGCGACCCAGCCGCGCAGCACGGCGCTGTCGTCGCGGTCCCAGGCGCGCAGCCGCCAGCCGGGGCGCGCGTTGTCACCGTGCACCTCGACCAGTCCGGCGAGGCGGGCGGTGTCCCATTCGGCACGCACCTGAGCGACGCTCAGGCCGAGCTCGGCGGCGGCCCGTTCGGCGGTCGCGGCGGACAGGGTGGCCTTGCCGTCGGCGGTGGCGGCGTCGCTTCCGGGGCCGAGGGCGGCGTCGGCCCAGCGGGCGACGCGGACCGCGCCGGCCAGCCGGAGGCGGGCCATTCTCGCCAGCTCGGCCGGGGCGGGTGTGCCCTCCGGCGGCCGGGGTGCGGGGCGGCCTGGGCGTCGCTGGTTCACGGCTCTGGGGGCGGCGGCCAGGGGTCGGGGTCGGACGAGTCGAAGCCTGGAGTCGCGCGGGATACGGGACGTCACGGGGGCAGTCTTCCGGTTGACGGTCCGAAAACCCAAACGGAATGTCACGGCGGGCGACGGAGCTGGCCAACGCACCGGCCCCGGCACGGGGAGCGGGAGCGGCCGTGAAGACTCCTTCAAGCCATCGGTACAGCGTTAAACGGAACGCCCCCGGACCTTTCCCCGCGGGTCACATCAGTGGGGTGAGGAAGCGGCGCAGGCGTTCCTCGTACTCCTCCGGGTCGGGGTTCCACATCGCCGCGTGGGGCGCGTCCGCCACGGTGTGCAGGGCGACCTTGTCGGGGCGGCGGGCGGCGAGGCGGCGGGAGAACGCCCAGGGCGCCACCTGGTCCCCCGGGCCGTGCATGATCAGCGTCGGTACGGCGAGCCGCTCCGGGTCGCCCGCCCCGGTGGCCTGGTCGGCGTGCAGCCCGGCCCGGCCCTGCGCGGCCCGCACCGCGAGCGGCAGCAGCGGCTGCGGGGTGTTCCGGGCCTGGGCGAGGGCGCGCAGCGTGGCCTCCCAGCTGAGGACCGGCGAGTCCAGGACCAGCCCGGCGATGCGGTCGCGCACGGCGGAGTGCTCGGCGGCGCGCAGGGCCATCGTGGCGCCGGTGGACCAGCCGAGCAGCACCACGCGGCGGGCGCCGTACCGCACCGCGTAGCGGATCGCCGCGTCCACGTCCCGCCACTCGGACTCGCCGAGGTGGTTGAGGCCGTCCGGCGGGCGGGGGGCGCCGAGGTCGCCGCGGTAGGCGAGGGCGAGCACCGGCAGCCGGCGGGCGTGCAGGAAGCCCATGAGGTTCATGGTGTGTTCGCGGGTGGTGCCGAGCCCGTGCACGGCGATCACCCAGATGTCCCGGCTGCCGGGCAGGAACCAGGCGGGCAGGGGACCGAGTTCGCCGGGGACGTCCACGTCGGCGTGGTCGAGGCCGAGGGCGCCGCGCGGGTTGCCGACGTACAGGTTCGGGGTGAGCCAGACCGAGTCGCCGGGGTCGAGGCTGCCGTGGGTGACGCCCTCCAGGCGGCGCACGACGGTGTCGACGCTGTGCCGGGCCGTGGTCAGGACGGGTCCGACGACCGCGTGGGAGCCGTCGCCCGCGAGGCCGTAGGTGCCGGGGCGCAGGGAGGCGAGATCGCGGGTGAGGGATATCCGGCCGGCGGCCGTGCTGTGCACGGTGAGGCGGGGCTCGGTGGGCAGCGGGCGGCCGGCGGGGGCCTTCAGCGCGGCGTCGCTGGCCAGCCGGCCGGCGGCCACGGATGCCGCGCCGGCGGCGAGAACGGCGGTCACCGCGGTGGCGGTCGCTTTGACTGGGCGCACGGGTCCAGTGTCCCGGCGCTCGCGGTCCCCGGCCAGTGGAAGGCCCGGACACGGCGAGGAAAAGGCGGGGAAGAGGCGGGGGGAAAGTGCGGAGAGGGGGCGGGGTCAGGGGCGCCGGCCGTAGCCCTCCAGCCGGGACGCGGCCTCGCCGAGCTGCGCTTCGGTGAGCAGGGTCGGGGTCAGCCCCGGGACCGAGGAGGCCGTCAGCCAGACCCGGCACATCCACTCCAGCTGGGCGGTGCGGTCGTAGGCCTGGTCGAGGTCGGCGCCGTAGGTGAGCGTGCCGTGGTTGCGCAGCAGGCAGCCGGAGCGGCCGGCGAGGGCGCGCAGCACATGGCCGGCCAGTTCCTCGCTGCCGTAGGCCGCGTAGGGGGCGACCCGGACGGGTCCGCCGAGGGCGGCGGTCATGTAGTGGATCGGGGGCAGCTCCGGTACCAGCGTGGAGACCGCGGTGGCGTGCACGGCGTGGGTGTGGACGATGGCGCGGGCGTCGGTGGCGCGGTAGACGGCGAGGTGCATGGGCAGCTCGCTGGTCGGCACCCGGGTGCCGAGCACCTGGCGCCCGGTGAGGTCGACGCCGGTGATGTCGTCCGGGGTGAGCCGGTCGTAGGGCACGCCCGACGGGGTCACCAGCACCAGGTCGCCGACCCGCGCCGAGACATTGCCGGAGGTGCCGACCACCAGTCCGTCGGCGACGGTCCGGCGTGCCGCCGCGACGACGTCCGCCCAGACCCGCCCCGGCTCCGCCGACTGCCGCGGTGGCTGTTCCGTGTTCTGCCGCTGTTCCGCCATGCGGCGATCCTGCCAGCCGGTCCGGCCGGGCGGCGGCTTCGGGCCGTACATCGGCCACCGGTCGGCCACAGATCGACGGCCCTAGGCCAGCGCATGAGCCGGCCGTCACGCGTCCGAACGGGCGGATATCGGTGCGAAACGCGCCGTATCGGCGCGGATCTGTTGATCAACGGGTCTTGACTGGTCCCTCTTGCCCGCTTGCCCGCCGGACGGCCCTCCCGTCCGCGACCCCGGGGAGACGCATGGCTGCTCGTGCACGCACTCTTCTCCGTCGCCGCGCCGGTGTCCTCGCGGCGGCCACGGCCGCGCTCGCCCTCGCCGGCACCGCGACCGCCTCGGCCGGACCGCCGAAGTGGGCCACGGCACTGCCCCAGGGCCACGACGTGTCGTCCCACCAGGAGCATGTGGACTGGCCCACGGCGCTCGACAAGGGCGCCCGGTTCGTCTACGTGAAGGCGACCGAGTCCACCGGCTACCGCAACCCCTACTTCGCCGAGCAGTACGACGGTGCGTACCGCTCGGGCCTGGTGCGCGGCGCGTACCACTTCGCCCGGCCGGACCGGTCCTCCGGCGCCCGGCAGGCCGAGTTCTTCGTGCACCACGGCGGCGACTGGCGGGCCGACGGCCGGACCCTGCCGCCCGCGCTCGACATCGAATACAACCCGTACGACCACAGGCATCCGTGCTACGGGCTGAGCAACCGGAGGATGGTGCACTGGATCCGGTCGTTCAGCGACGAGGTCGAGCAGGAGACCGGCCGCCCCCCGGTGATCTACACGACCGCCGAGTGGTGGCGGATGTGCACCGGCGACAGCGACGCCTTCGCCGCGCGGCACCCGCTGTGGATCGCCCGGCACGGCAGCTCGGGGCCGGGGGAACTGCCCGGCGGCTGGCAGGACTGGACGTTCTGGCAGTACGGCACCCGGGGCGGGCTGCCGGGTGACCAGAATCTCTTTCACGGCTCGGCGGCCCGGCTGCGTTCCTTCGCCCGGGGCTGGTAGCCAAGGGGCGACTGGGGTGAGCGGGGTCGAAGGCGGCAAACGGGACCCCACTCCCTCGATCAGGACACCGTCAGGCCCGTCTCAGTTCATCTTCCGTTCACCCAGGTTGCCTACGTTCATCCAGCCAACGACCTCGAACGATTGCCTGGGTAAATGGAAAGCTTCTCGCTGATCCTCGCGATTGTGGTGGTAACCGCTCTCGCGTTCGATTTCACGAACGGTTTCCACGACACCGCGAACGCGATGGCCACGACCATCTCGACAGGCGCACTCAAGCCCAAGCTCGCGGTGACCATGTCCGCCGTCCTCAACCTGGCCGGCGCCTTTCTCTCGGTGGAGGTCGCCAACACGATCTCCAAGGGTCTCGTCGACGAGACCGGCATCCGTCCCGAGGTCATCTTCGCCGCCCTGGTCGGCGCGATCCTCTGGAACCTGCTGACCTGGCTGGTGGGCCTCCCCTCCAGCTCCTCGCACGCCCTGATGGGCGGCCTGATCGGTGCCGCCGTGGCCTCCGCGGGCTTCGGCGCCGTGCACGGTGACGTCCTGGTCACCAAGGTGATCCTCCCGGCGGTCGCCGCCCCGGTCGTGGCGGGCCTCGCCTCGATGCTGGCGACCCGCTTCTCCTACGGCGTCGGCGGCGGCGACAGCCAGGCCACCCGCAAGGGCTACCGCGCCGGCCAGATCGCCTCCGCCGGTCTGGTCTCCCTCGCCCACGGCACCAACGACGCGCAGAAGACCATGGGCGTCATCACCCTCGCGCTGGTCGCGGGCGGCTCCCTCGCCCCCGGCTCCAACCCGCCGGTCTGGGTGATCCTCTCCGCGGGCCTGGCCATCGCGCTCGGCACCTACATCGGCGGCTGGCGCATCATCCGCACCATGGGCACGGGCCTGACCGAGCTGGAGCCGCGCCAGGGCTTCGCCGCGCAGACCAGCGCCGCCACCGCCATCCTGACCTCCTCGCACCTCGGCTTCTCCCTCTCCACCACGCATGTCGTCTCCGGCTCGGTGATGGGCGCGGGCCTCGGCCGCAAGGGCGGAGTGGTCCGCTGGTCCACCGCGACCCGGATGGCCGTGGCCTGGGTGCTGACCCTGCCGGCCGCCGCGCTGGTCGGCGCGGGTGCCGAGGCCGTCACGGAGCTGGGCGACTGGGGCACCGCCGCCGTCGCCGTCTTCCTGGTCGCCTCGAGCGCCGCCATCTGGAAGATCTCCCGCCGCGAGGTCGTCGACCACACCAACGTGGTCGAGGAGACCGGTGAGCCGGCCGGCGTGGTGACCACCGCCATCGCCGCCGTGACCCCGCCCCCGGCGGGCCAGATCACCGAGGACCTGACGGCCACCATCGCGTCCCCCGCCGCCGAGCCCACCCCGGTCGCCCCGGCGGTTCCGCCGGCCGCCACCGTCTGACCCGGTCACCCCGGTTACCGGTTACCGAAGGAAGCAACCCCATGAAGATCGACTGGGCGGCCATCGGCTCCGTCTTCGGCGTCAGCCTCGTGGTCACCGTGGGCCTGGTGGCCCTGTTCAGCCTCGGCATCAAGGGCCTGGCCCACCGCGAGCGGGCCACCGCGCAGGGCGACTCCGCCGCCCTCGCCGTCACCGGCGCCTACCTGAGCTTCGCGGCCTGCGCGGCGGCGGTGGCGTACGGGATCTACCTGATCGTCGCCAAGGCCTGACCGCGGACCTTCCGAAGGCTCCCCTCCCCGCACCGCGGAGGGGAGCCTTTTTCATGCCCTCTCCCGCCGTGTCTCCCGCTCCCCTCCCACCCCCCAATGTGGGGATCGGCACACTCTCCCCATGCAGGTCAACAGCGAGTTGACGGCCGTTCCGGGCGCGTGGTGGACTGCCCGGGCCAAGTACGGCGGCAGAAGAGGAAGCCGGTGCGAATCCGGCGCGGTCCCGCCACTGTCACCGGGGAAGAACACCCCGGGAGCCAGGAACTCTCACCGCCGAATCTCGTCGAACCAGGGCGCGGACACCCTGAGTGAGGACATAGATCGCCATGCCGGGCTGCCGATGGACAAGGCCGAGCACCAGGACCCGTACCGGGGCCGCTGCCGATCCGACGGCCGGCTGAGCCGATGGGTGCCGATCGCAGCTACGCGTACGGCGCCGCCGCCGGCCTTCTCGGGGACCTGCTCCTCGGCGATCCGCGCCGCGGCCATCCGGTCGCCGCGTTCGGACGGGCCGCCGCGGCCGTGGAAGGCGCGTTGTGGCACGACCACCGCGGCTGGGGCGCCCTGCACACCGTCGTGTGCGCCGGTGGCGCCGTCGCCCTCGGCACGGCGGCCGCACGCGCCGTACGCCCCTCCCGCGCCCTCTCCGTCGCACTGACCGCCGCCGCCACCTGGTCGGTCGTCGGCGGCACCTCGCTCGCCCGGGAAGCCCGCACCATCGGGCGCGCCCTGGAGCGCGGCGACGTCGAGGCGGCCCGCGCGCGGCTGCCGCACCTGTGCGGCCGGGACCCGCAGGCGCTGGACGCCGACGGGATAGCCCGGGCCGTGGTCGAGTCGGTCGCCGAGAACACCTCCGACGCCGTCGTGGGCGCCCTGGTCTGGGGCGCCGTGGCCGGCGTGCCCGGGCTGCTCGGGTTCCGGGCGGTCAACACCCTCGACGCGATGGTCGGTCACACGTCGCCCCGGTACCGGCGCTTCGGCTGGGCCTCCGCCCGCCTCGACGACGTGGCCGGCTGGCCCGGCGCCCGGCTGACCGCCGTACTCGCCGCCGCGGCCGGACCCGATCCGCGCGGTGCCCTGCGCGCCTGGCGGGCCGACGCCCACCGCCACCCGAGCCCCAACGCGGGCCCGGTGGAGGCGTCCTTCGCGGGCGCCCTCGGGGTCCGGCTGGGCGGCACCCTCTCCTACGGCGGCCGGGTCGAGCACCGGCCCGTGCTCAACGGCGGCGCGGGACGGGCGGTCCGGGTCACCGACATCGACCGGGCCGTACGGCTCTCCCGCCGGGTCGGCCTCCTCGCGCTCGGCGTCACGGCCGCCGCGCGCCTGATCGCGAAGGGACGCGGGAAGTGAACGGTGGTCTCCTCGTCGCCGGCACCACCTCCGACGCGGGCAAGAGCGTCGTGACGGCCGGAATCTGCCGGTGGCTGGTGCGCCAGGGCGTGAAGGTCGCGCCGTTCAAGGCGCAGAACATGTCCCTCAACTCCTTCGTCACCCGGGAGGGCGCGGAGATCGGACGGGCCCAGGCCATGCAGGCCCAGGCCTGCCGGACCGAACCGACCGCGCTGATGAACCCGGTGCTGCTGAAGCCGGGCGGCGAACAGAGCAGCCAGGTGGTGCTGATGGGCAAGCCCGTCGGCGAACTGAGCGCCCGCGGCTACCACGGCGGCCGGCAGCAGAAGCTGCTCGGCACGGTGCTGGACTGCCTGGCCGAGTTGCGGGGCACGTATGACGCGGTGATCTGTGAGGGGGCGGGCAGCCCGGCGGAGATCAACCTGCGCCGGACCGACATCGTGAACATGGGCATCGCCCGCAACGCGCGGCTGCCCGTGCTGGTGGTCGGGGACATCGACCGCGGGGGCGTCTTCGCCTCCTTCTTCGGCACGGTCGCCCTGCTGTCCCCCGAGGACCAGGAGCTGGTCGCCGGGTTCCTGGTCAACAAGTTCCGCGGGGACGTCTCCCTGCTGGAGCCCGGCCTGGACATGCTGCACGGCCTCACCGGGCGGCGCACGTACGGCGTGCTGCCCTTCCGGCACGGGCTCGGCATCGACGAGGAGGACGGGCTGCGGGTGTCCCTGCGGGGCACGGTCCGCGAGTCCACCGTCACTCCCCCGGTCGGCGCGGACGTGCTGCGGGTCGCCGTGTGCGCGATCCCGCTGATGTCCAACTTCACCGACGTGGACGCGCTGGCCGCCGAACCGGGTGTGGTGGTGCGGTTCGTGGACCGCCCCGAGGAGCTGGCCGACGCCGACCTCGTGGTGATCCCGGGCACCCGCGGCACCGTGCGCGCACTGGAGTGGCTGCGCGAGCGCGGGCTCGCCGACGCCCTCGTGCGCAGGGCCGCCGAGGAACGCCCGATCCTCGGCATCTGCGGCGGCTTCCAGATCCTCGGCGCGCACATCGAGGACGAGGTCGAGAGCCGCACGGGACAGGTGGACGGCCTCGGACTCCTGCCCGTACGGGTGCGGTTCGCCCGCGAGAAGACCCTCACCCGGCCCAGCGGTCACGCCCTGGGCGAGCCGGTCGAGGGGTACGAGATCCACCACGGGGTGGCCACCGTCGAGGGCGGCGAGCCCTTCCTGGACGGCTGCCGGGTCGGCCACACCTGGGGCACCCACTGGCACGGCTCGCTGGAGTCGGACGGCTTCCGGCGGGCCTTCCTGCGCGAGGTGGCCGGCGCCGCGGGCCGCCGCTTCGTGCCGGCCCCCGACACCTCCTTCGCCGCGCTGCGCGAGGAGCAGCTCGACCGGCTCGGCGACCTGATCGAACAGCACGCGGACACGGACGCGCTCTGGCGGCTCATCGAGTCGGGCGCGCCGCAAGGACTGCCTTTCATTCCACCGGGAGCGCCCGCATGAGCACAGTGTTGTTGTTGTCGACCGCCGACACGGATCTGCTGGCGGCCCGGGCCTCCGGCACCGGCTACCGCATCGGCAACCCGACCCGGGTCGACGTCACCGAGGAGCTGCCTGGCCTGATCCGGGGCGCCGACCTCGCGGTCGTACGGCTGCTCGGCGGCAAGCGCGCCTGGGAGGACGGGCTCGCCGTGCTGAAGGCGTCCGGGATCCCGACCGTGCTGCTGGGCGGCGAGAGCGTGCCGGACGCCGAGCTGATGGCCGAGTCGTCGGTGCCCGCCGGTGTCGTGGCGGAGGCCCTGAAGTACCTGGTCGAGGGCGGCCCCGCCAACCTCCTGGAGCTGTCCCGGTTCCTGTCTGACACCGTGCTGCTGACCGGCGAGGGCTTCGAGGAGCCGCGGAAGATGCCGGAGTACGGCGTCCACGGCTCGTACGAGCGTGCGGACGGCCGTCCGACCGTGGGCGTGCTCTTCTACCGGGCGCACGAGCTGAGCGGCAACACCGGCTTCGTGGACACCCTGTGCGAGGCGATCGAGGCGCAGGGAGCCAACGCCCTTCCCGTCTACTGCGGTTCGCTGCGGGGTGCCGACGCCGGGCTGTACGAACTGCTGGGCCGGGCCGACGCGCTGGTGGCCACCGTGCTCGCGGCAGGCGGCACCCACGCCTCGCAGGCGTCCGCGGGCGGCGACGAGGAGGCCTGGGACATCGGCGCGCTCGCCGAGCTGAACATCCCGGTGCTGCAAGGCCTCTGCCTCACCTCCTCGCGGGCCGCCTGGGACGAGTCCGACGCGGCCCTGTCCCCCATGGACGCGGCGATGCAGGTCGCCATCCCGGAGTTCGACGGCCGGCTGATCACCGTGCCGTTCTCCTTCAAGGAGCAGGGCCCGGACGAGGTCCCGGTGTACGTCGCCGACCCCGAGCGGGCCGCCCGGGTGGCCGGGATCGCCGTACGCCACGCCCGGCTGAAGCACAAGCCGAACCCGGACAAGAAGATCGCGCTGGTCTTCACGGCCTACCCGACCAAGCACTCCCGCGTCGGCAACGCGGTCGGTCTGGACACCCCCGCCTCGGCGGTCCGGGTGCTGGACGCGCTCCGGGACGCCGGGTACGGGGTCGACGGCTACCCCGACAACGGCGACGAGCTGATCCACCGGCTGATCGAGGCCGGCGGCCACGACGTGGAGTGGCTGACCGAGGACCAGCTGCGCGCCGCGCCCGCGCGGGTGCCGCTGGCCGACTACCGGGCCTGGTTCGAGAAGCTGGACCCGGAACTGCGGGAGGCGATGCGCGAGGCGTGGGGCGAGCCGCCGGGCAGCCTGTACGTCGACGGCGACGACATCGTCCTGGCCTCCTTGCAGTTCGGGAACGTCGTGGTCATGATCCAGCCGCCGCGCGGCTTCGGGGAGAACCCGATCGCGATCTACCACGACCCCGACATGCCGCCCTCGCACCACTACATGGCCGCCTACCGCTGGCTGGACCACAGCTTCGGCGCGGACGCGATCGTGCACATGGGCAAGCACGGCACGATGGAGTGGCTGCCGGGCAAGGGGCTCGGGCTGGGCGCCGGGTGCGCCCCGGACGCGGTCCTCGGCGACCTGCCGCTGATCTACCCGTTCATCGTCAACGACCCGGGCGAGGGCACCCAGGCCAAGCGGCGCGGCCACGCCACGGTGGTCGACCACCTGGTGCCGCCGATGGCCCGCGCGGACACCTACGGCGACCTGGCCAAGCTGGAACAGCTGCTGGACGAGTACGCGCTCGTCTCCGACCTGGACCCGACGAAGGCCCCGGCGGTCCGCGCGCAGATCTGGACGCTGGTCAAGGCGGCCGAGCTGCACCACGACCTGCATGTGGACGAGCAGCCGGACGAGGACGAGTTCGACGAGTTCGTCATGCACATCGACGGCTATCTGTGCGAGATCAAGGACGTGCAGATCCGTGACGGCCTGCACGTCCTCGGCGGCGGCCCGGTCGGCGAACCGCGGGTCAACCTGGTCCTCGCCGTGCTGCGGGCGTCCCAGGTGTGGGGCGGGCAGGCGAACGCGCTGCCCGGTCTGCGGGCCTGTCTGGCGGCCCACTTCGGACTGGCCGAGAAGGAGCTGCTGGCCGAGCCGGGCGCGCCGGTGAAGGTGCCGGTGGAGCTGACCGACCTGGTGGACGGTCCGGCGCGGACCGCGTCCGACGCGATCGACCTGCTGGAGCAGCTGTGCCGGCGGATCGCGGAGGAGCTGGAGGCCCGGGCGTGGGACCGCACGGTCGCCGCCGCCGTGCTGCGGGGCGTCCTCGGCACCGAACTCCCCGACGCCGTCGCGGTACTGGAGTTCGCCTGCGAGGAGGTCGTACCCCGGCTGGCGCGCACCACCGACGAGATCGGGCACATCCTGCGGGCCCTGGACGGCGGCTACGTCCCGGCCGGCCCCTCCGGCTCCCCGACCCGCGGCCTGGTCAACGTCCTTCCGACCGGCCGGAACTTCTACTCCGTCGACCCCAAGGCGATCCCGTCCCGGCTGAGCTGGGAGGTCGGACAGGCGCTGGCCGACTCCCTGGTCGCCCGCTATCTCCAGGACACCGGCGCGTACCCGAGGTCCGTGGGCCTGACCGTGTGGGGCACGTCCGCGATGCGCACCCAGGGTGACGACATCGCCGAGATCCTCGCGCTGCTGGGCTGCCGCCCGGTCTGGGACGACGCCTCGCGCCGGGTGACCGGCTTCGAGGTGATCCCGCTCGCGGAGCTGGGGCGGCCGCGCATCGATGTCACGGTCCGCATCTCCGGCTTCTTCCGGGACGCGTTCCCGCACGTGGTGGGGCTGATCGACGACGCGGTACGGGCGGTCGCCGAGCTGGACGAGCCGGCCGAGTCCAACTTCGTCCGGGCGCACGTGGAGGAGGACGCGGCCCGGCACGGCGACCGGCGGCGCGCCACGGCCCGTGTCTTCGGCTCGAAGCCGGGCGCGTACGGCGCGGGCCTGCTGCCGCTGATCGACGCGCGGAACTGGCGCAGCGACGCGGACCTCGCCGAGGTCTACGCGGTCTGGGGCGGCTACGCCTACGGCCGCGGGCTCGACGGGCGGGCGGCGCGCGGGGACATGGAGACGGCGTTCCGGCGGATCGCGGTGGCGGCGAAGAACGTCGACACGCGCGAGCACGACCTGGTCGACGCGGACGACTACTTCCAGTACCACGGCGGCATGGTCGCCATGGTCCGGCACCTGACCGGCGAGAACCCCGAGGCGTACGTCGGCGACTCCGCCACCCCGGACCAGGTGAAGACCCGGACGCTGGGTGAGGAGACGCACCGCGTGTTCCGCGCCCGGGTGGTGAACCCGCGCTGGATGGCGGCCATGCGCCGGCACGGCTACAAGGGCGCCTTCGAGATGGCGGCGACCGTGGACTACCTGTTCGGCTACGACGCCACCGCGGGCGTGGTGGACGACTGGATGTACGAGAAGCTCAGCGCCGAGTACGTCTTCGACCCGGAGAACCGGGACTTCATGAAGAAGTCCAACCCGTGGGCGCTGCGCGGCATCACCGAGCGCCTGCTGGAGGCGGCGGACCGCGGGCTGTGGGCGGAGCCGGACGCGGACACCCTGGAGCGGCTGCGCGCCACCTACCTCGAGCTGGAGGGCGACTTGGAGGGCGACGACCAGTGACCACCCCCTTTCCTTTCACGGCCGTCGTCGGCCAGGACGATCTGCGGCTCGCGCTGCTGCTGAACGCGGTCAGCCCCGCCGTCGGCGGTGTGCTGGTGCGCGGCGAGAAGGGCACCGCCAAGTCGACCGCCGTGCGTGCCCTTTCGGCGCTGCTGCCCGAGGTGGCCGTGGTGCCCGGGTGCCGGTTCTCCTGTGACCCCGGCTCGCCCGACCCGGCGTGCCCGGACGGGCCGCACGAGCCGGGGGCCGGTGCGGCGCGGCCCGCGCGGATGGTCGAGCTGCCGGTCGGCGCCTCCGAGGACCGGCTGGTCGGTGCGCTGGACATCGAGCGGGCGCTGGCGGAGGGCGTGAAGGCCTTCGAGCCCGGCCTGCTGGCCGACGCGCACCGCGGGATCCTCTACGTCGACGAGGTCAACCTCCTCCACGACCACCTGGTGGACCTGCTGCTGGACGCGGCGGCGATGGGTGCCTCGTACGTGGAGCGCGAGGGTGTCTCCCTGCGGCATGCCGCGCGGTTCCTGCTGGTCGGCACCATGAACCCCGAAGAGGGTGAGCTGCGGCCGCAGTTGCTGGACAGGTTCGGGCTGACCGTCGAGGTCGCCGCCTCGCGGGAGCCGGACCAGCGGGTGGAGGTCGTGCGGCGCAGGCTCGCCTACGACGACGATCCGGCCGGTTTCGCCGCGCGTTGGGCGGACGAGGAGGCGGCCGTACGGCAACGGATCGTGGCGGCGAGGGAGTTGCTGCCCTCGGTGCGGCTGGGCGACGGCGCGCTGCGGCAGATCGCGGCGACCTGTGCCGCCTTCGAGGTGGACGGCATGCGGGCCGACATCGTGATGGCGCGTACGGCGACCGCGCTGGCCGCGTGGGCCGGGCGGACCGATGTGCTGGCCGAGGACGTACGGCAGGCGGCGCTGCTGGCGCTGCCGCACCGCAGGCGGCGCAACCCCTTCGACGCTCCCGGTCTGGACGAGGACAAGCTGGACGAGACCCTGGAGCAGTTCTCCGGGGACGACTCCGAGGGCGACGAGGACCCCGATCCCGACGGTCCCGGCGGGGGCGGCGGACAGCCGCAGCCCGATTCCGGTCCGCAGGGCGGCGGGGACACCGCCGCGCGGCCGGAGGCCGGTGAGGGCGGGGAGCCGCAGGCGTCCGGGGCGAAGGAGCAGTCGCCCGTGCGGGCGGCCGAGCCGTTCCGGACCAAGGCGCTGAGCGTGCCCGGGATCGGCGAGGGCGCCGCCGGGCGGCGCTCGCGGGCGCGGACCGAGCACGGGCGCACCACCGGCGCCCGGCGGCCGCAGGGGGCGCTGACCAAGCTGCATCTGGCGGCGACCGTGCAGGCGGCGGCGCCGCACCAGCGGGCGCGCGGCCGGTCCGGTCCCGGGCTGGTGGTCCGCCGGGACGATCTGCGGCAGGCGACCCGGGAGGGGCGCGAGGGCAACCTCGTGCTGTTCGTGGTGGACGCCTCCGGGTCGATGGCGGCCCGGCAGCGGATGGGCGCGGTGAAGGGTGCCGTGCTGTCGCTGCTGCTCGACGCCTATCAGCGGCGGGACAAAGTGGGGCTGGTGACCTTCCGGGGCGCCGGTGCGGAGGTCGCGCTGCCGCCGACGTCCTCGGTGGACGCGGCCGCCGTACGGCTGGAGTCGCTGCCGACCGGGGGCCGTACGCCGCTGGCGGCCGGGCTGCTGAAGGCGCATGACGTGCTGCGGGTGGAGCGGCTGCGGGATCCGGCGCGGCGGGCGCTGGTCGTCGTGGTGACGGACGGACGGGCCACCGGGGGTCCGGAGCCGGTGGCGCTGGCCGGGCGGGCGGCGCGGCTGTTCGCGGCCGAGGGGGTCGCGTCGGTGGTCGTGGACTGCGAGTCGGGGCCGGTGCGGCTGGGGCTCGCCGGGCAGCTGGCCGGTGAGCTGGGCGGTACGGCCGTCACGCTGGACGAGCTGCGGGCCGACTCGATCGCCGGGCTGGTCAGGGATGTGCAGGGGACGTCGAGGAGGGCCGCGTAATGCCGCAGGGACAGCCGAGTGTGGTGCCGGACGACGGTCTGACGACCCGTCAGCGCCGTAACCGGCCGCTGGTGGTCGTGCACACCGGGATCGGCAAGGGCAAGTCGACCGCCGCGTTCGGGCTCGCGCTGCGCGCCTGGAACCAGGGGTGGCCCATCGGGGTGTTCCAGTTCGTCAAGTCGGCGAAGTGGAAGGTCGGCGAGGAGAACGCGCTGCGGGTGCTCGGTGCCTCGGGCGAGGGCGGCACGGTCGACTGGCACAAGATGGGCGAGGGCTGGTCGTGGGTGCAGCGGGACGCCCAGATGGACAACGAGGAGAAGGCCCGGGAGGGCTGGGAGCAGGTCAAGCGGGACCTGGCCGCCGAGACGTACCGGCTGTACGTGCTGGACGAGTTCGCCTATCCGATGCACTGGGGGTGGGTGGACACCGATGAGGTGGTCGAGGTGCTGCGGGACCGTCCGGGCACCCAGCACGTCGTCATCACCGGGCGGAACGCGCCGGAGAAGCTGGTGGACTTCGCGGATCTGGTGACCGACATGTCCAAGGTGAAGCACCCCATGGACGTGGGGCAGAAGGGCCAGAAGGGCATCGAGTGGTGATGTCGTCGGTGCCTCGGCTGGTCATCGCCGCGCCCGCCTCGGGGAGCGGCAAGACCACCGTGGCCACGGGGCTGATGGCCGCGTTCGCCGCGCGGGGGCTCGCCGTGTCCCCGCACAAGGTCGGGCCGGACTACATCGACCCCGGGTACCACACGCTCGCGACCGGGCGGGTGGGGCGCAACCTCGACGCGTATCTGTGCGGGCCGGAGCTGGTCGCTCCGCTGTTCCTGCACGGGGCGCGGGGGTGTGACCTCGCGGTCGTCGAGGGTGTGATGGGGCTGTACGACGGGGCGGCGGGGGAGGGCGAGCTGGCCTCCACCGCCCATGTGGCCAAGCTGTTGGGCGCTCCGGTGGTGCTGGTCGTCGACGCGTCGTCGCAGTCCCGGTCCGTCGCCGCGCTGGTGCACGGGTTCGTGTCCTGGGATCCGGAGGTGCGGGTCGGGGGCGTGATCCTGAACAAGGTGGGGTCCGACCGGCACGAGGCGCTGTTGCGGGAGGCGCTGGAGTCGGTGGGCGTGCCGGTGGTGGGCGCCTTGCGGCGGGCTCAGCAGGTCTCGACGCCCTCTCGGCATCTGGGGTTGGTGCCGGTCGCCGAACGGCGTTCCGCTGCGGTCGACGCCGTCGCTGATATGGCGGCGCTGGTGGCTCGGGGATGTGACCTGGAGGCCCTCGAAGCGCTTGCCCGTGCTGCCGGTCCCCTCCCAGGGGGCTCCGCCCCCTGGACCCCCGCCTCGCCCACCCTCCACCCGACTCGGTCGGCCGGGAGGCCGGACGGCCTGTCCGCGTCGGCCCCCGTCGTCGCCGTCGCCGGCGGGTCCGCCTTCACCTTCTCCTACGCCGAGCACACCGAGCTGCTCACCGCCGCCGGTGCCGAGGTCGTCACCTTCGATCCGCTGCGGGACGAGGAACTCCCGGAGGGCACCGCGGGGCTGGTCGTCGGCGGCGGCTTTCCCGAGGTGTACGCGGCCGAGCTGTCCGCCAACGAGCCGCTGCGCAAGGCCGTCGCCGAGCTGGCGGGCAGCGGCGCCCCGGTCGCGGCGGAGTGCGCCGGGCTGCTGTATCTCTGCCGGGAGCTGGACGGGCAGCCGATGTGCGGAGTGCTGGACGCCTCCGCGCGGATGACCGAACGGCTGACGCTCGGCTATCGGGACGCCGTGGCCGTCGGGGACAGTGTGCTGGCCGCCGCGGGGACCCGGATGCGGGGGCACGAGTTCCATCGCACGGTCGTCGAGCCGGGTGCCGGCGCCGCTCCCGCGTGGGGGGTGCGGGCCCCCGTACGGCGGGTCGAAGGTTTCGTACAGCAGGGCGTGCACGCGAGTTATCTGCACACGCACTGGGCCGCGCGGCCCGGTGTCGCCCGTCGGTTCGTGGAGAGGTGCCGGACGTCATGAGCAGCAGGCTGGTCGGGGTCGGGGTCGGTCCCGGGGATCCGGAGCTGGTGACCGTCAAGGGGGTCAACGCGCTGCGGGCCGCCGAGGTCGTCGTCGTACCGGTGATGGACACCGGTGAGCGGGGGCGGGCGGAGGCGACCGTGCTGCACTACGTGGCGACGGAGAAGGTCGTCCGGGTGGTGTTCGCGCTGAACGAGCGGGAGGACCGGGCGCGCCGGGAGGCGGCCTGGGACGCGGCCGGTGCCACCGTCGCCGGGCTGCTGGAGCGGCATGGCTCGGTCGCCTTCGCGACCATCGGGGACCCGAACGTGTACTCGACGTTCACCTATCTCGCGCAGACCATCGCGGAGCTGGTGCCGGGGGTGGTGGTGGAGACGGTGCCGGGGATCACCGCGATGCAGGATCTGGCGGCGCGGTCGGGTGCGGTGCTGACCGAGGGCACCGAGCCGCTGACCCTGGTGCCGGTCACCGCCGGGTCGGCGGTGCTGAAGGAGGCGTTGGCCGGGCCGGGGACCGTGGTGGCGTACAAGTTCGGGCGGCAGGCGGCGGAGGTCGCGGCGGCGCTCGCGGAGACCGGACGGCTCGGGGACGCGGTGTGGGGCTCGGCGCTGGGTCTGCCGGAGGAGTCGGTGCGGCCGGCCGCCGAGCTGGACGGCGCTCCGCTGCCGTATCTGTCGACGCTGATCGCGCCGCCGCGGCGGGACGGCGGGCGGGGCGGCAAGCTGTGAGACCCCGTCCGCGCTCCCGGCGGCGGCACGCGCTCGTGCCGTCAGCCGGACAGGCCCACCACCAGCCAGATGAAGGCCACGCCGGCCACCGTGCACAGCAGGGTGGAGCGGGCGGGGTGTTCGTGGTGGGCCTCGGGGAGGATCTCGGCGGCGGCGAGATAGAGCAGGACGCCGCCGAAGAGGCCCAGATATCCGCCGAGCAGCGGCTCGGGGATGTGGAAGAACACCGTCGACAGGACGCCCAGCAGGGGTGCCAGGGCGTCGGCGACGAGCATGCCGATGGCGCGCCGACGGGCGTTGCCGTAGAGGCTGGTGATGGTGAAGGTGTTGAAGCCGTCGGCGAAGTCGTGGGCGATCACGGCGAGCGCGACGGCGGCGCCCATGCCTTCACCCACCTGGAAGGCGGCGCCGATCGCCACCCCGTCCATCGCGCTGTGCCCCACCATCGCGCCGGCCGCCACGAGGCCCACCTCGGGCGCGCGGTGGTCATGGCCCTCGGCGCCGCCGTGTGCGGCCTGCCGGGCGGCCAGGGTGCGCTCCACCAGATGGGCGAGCAGGAAGCCGGCCACGAAGAGCAGCAGCGCGGCGGGCACGCCGAAGACCTCGCGGTCGGCCGCGTGCAGTGCCTCCGGCAGCAGGTCCAGGCCGACCACGCCCAGCATGAGACCGCCGGCCAGCCCGAGCACCAGGTGCCGGCGGTCGGTCACGCGCTGAGCCGTCCAGCCGCCGGCCAGCGTCATCAGGAACGCGCCGAGCGCGACGAAGACCGCCATAGGCCCTTGCTATCCGATCGGTGACCGGTCACGCATGTCCGACAGCAACAACCCGCAGTACTCGTAGGAGAGGACCCATCCCATGGCCGATGCCCCCACCGGCAAGGTGACCTTCGTCGGTGCCGGCCCCGGCGCCGCCGATCTGCTGACGTTCCGTGCCGCGCGTGCCATCGCGGAGGCGGACGTGGTGATCTGGGCGGCCAGCCTGGTGCAGGAGGAGGTCCTCCAGCACGCCCGGGAGGGCGCGGAGATCCTCGACTCGGCGACGATGTCGCTGGAGGACGTGGTCGCCGTCTACCGGCGCGCCCACGCGGAGGGGCTGCGGGTCGCCCGCATCCATTCGGGTGACCCCGCCCTGTGGGGCGGCACGCAGGAGCAGGTCGACCGGTGTGCGGAGATCGGCATCGAGACGGAGGTCGTGCCCGGGGTGTCCTCGTTCTCCGCGGTGGCCGCGCTGGCCCAGCGGGAGCTGACCATCCCGGAGGTCGCGCAGTCCGTGGTGCTGACCCGGCTGGGCGGCGGCAAGACGCCGATGCCGCCCGGTGAGGAGGTGCGCGAGTTCGCCCGGCACGGCACCACCATGGCGATCTTCCTGTCGGCGGCGCGCAGCGGGCAGCTGGTGCGGGAGCTGCTGGAGGGCGGTTACCCGACCTCGACCCCGGTGGTCGTCGCCTACCAGGCGACCTGGCCGGAGGAGCTGGTCGTCCGGTGCACGATCGGCACGCTGGAGGACACGGTCAAGGAGCACAAGCTCTGGAAGCACACGCTGTTCCTGGTCGGTCCGGCGCTGGACGCGCAGGGCACCCGTTCGCACCTGTACCACCCGGGGCACTTCCACGGCTTCCGCAAGGCGGACCCGGAGGCCCGGCGGGCGCTGCGCGAGCGGGGGGCGAGCAGTTGATCACGGTGGTCGGGGCGGGGACGGGCGCGCCGGTCGGGGCGGACGTCCTCGCCGGGGCCGCGCTCGTCGTCGGCGGGCGGCGGCACCTGGACGCCGTACGGCTGCCGGAGGGCGCCGAGCGGGTGGTGCTGGGGCCGCTGGCGCCCGCCCTGGACACGATCGCCGAGTATGTCGGCAAGGAGTTGCCGGTGACCGTGCTGGCCTCCGGTGATCCCGGGTTCTTCGGGATCGTGCGGGCGCTGGCGGAGCGGTTCGGGTCCGCGTGCCTCGATGTGCGGCCGGGGGTGTCCTCGGTGGCGGGGGCGTTCGCGCGGGTCGGGCTGCCCTGGGACGACGCGGTCGTGGTGAGCGCGCACGGCCGGGAGCTGCGGACGGCGGTCAACGTGTGCCGGGCGCGGCCCAAGGTGGCGGTGCTGACCGGTCCGGGCGCCGGGCCCGCCGAGCTGGGTGCGGCGCTCGCGGGCCGGGACCGGGTGCTGGTCGTGGTGAGCGCGCTGGGCGATCCGGAGCGGGAGCGGGTGGAGCGGGTGACGCCCGCCGAGGCGGCGGCCCGGGACTGGGGTGCGGCGGTGAGCGTGGTGCTGTGCCTGGACGAGGCGCGGGCGCTCGGCGCGGTGCGCACGGTCGCCGGGGTGCCGGAGCCGCCGGCCGGCTGGGCGCTGGACGAGGGGGCGTTCGCGCACCGGGACTCGATGATCACCAAGTTCGAGGTGCGGGCGCTGGCGCTGTCCCGGCTCGGGCCGCGGCTGGGCGATCTGGTGTGGGACGTCGGGGCCGGTTCCGGTTCGGTGGCGGTGGAGTGCGCGCGGCTCGGCGCGGCCGTGGTCGCGGTCGAGAAGACCGGTGACGGGGTCGGGCGGATCCGGGCCAACGCGGCCGCGCACGGCGTCGATGTGACGGTCGTCCAGGGGGCGGCGCCGCAGGCGCTGGCCGGGCTGGACGACGATCCGGACGCGGTGTTCGTGGGCGGCGGGGGGCGGGAGCTGCCCGCGATCGTCGGCGCGTGCGCGCGGCGGGCGCGGCGGACGGTCGTCGTCGCGATGGCCGCCCTGGACCGGGTGCCTCAGGCGCGTGCGGCGCTCACGGCGGCCGGGCTGGTCTGCGACGGGGTGCTGCTCCAGTCCTCGCGGCTGGCTCCGCTGCCGGGCGATGTGACCCGGCTCGCGGCGACCAATCCTGTGTTTCTGCTGTGGGGCGTACGACCCCCGGCGACTAGCGAAGGAGTAAGTCAGTGATCGGCCTCATTTCCGCCACCGCGGCGGGGGCGGCGGCGCGGGACCGGCTGGCCGCGGCCTGGCCGGACCGGACGCGGGTGTACGAGGGTCCCGTGGGCGAGGCCGTGCGGGCCGCGTTCGCGGAGTGCGAGCAGCTGGTGTGCTTCCTCGCGACGGGCGCGGTGGTGCGGCTGGTGGCGCCGCTGCTCGGCGGCAAGGCGGCCGACCCGGGTGTGGTGTGCGTGGACGAGGGCGGCCGGTTCGCGGTGTCGCTGCTCGGCGGCCACGGCGGCGGCGCCAATGAACTCGCCTCGCGGGTCGGGGAGGTGCTGGGCGCGGAGCCGGTGGTGACGACCGCCACGGACGCGGTCGGGCTGCCCGGTCTGGACATGCTCGGCCTGCCCTTCGAGGGGTCGGTCGCGCTGGTCTCGCGTGCGCTGCTGGACGGTGAGCCGGTCGCGCTCAAGGCCGAGGTGCCGTGGCCGCTGCCGCCGCTGCCGACCGCGCCGCAGGGGTCGTACACGATCCGGGTGACCGACCGGGCGGTGCCGGCGGGCGAGCGGGAGGTGCTGCTGCGGCCGCCGTCGCTGGTGGTCGGGGTCGGCGCGTCCCGGGGCGCGCCGGCCGAGGAGGTCCTCGCGCTGGTCGAGGGGGCGCTGGCGGAGGCGGGGCTGTCGGTGCGGTCGGTGGCCGAGCTGGCCACCGTGGACGCCAAGGCGGAGGAACCGGGTCTGCTGGCCGCCGCCGAGCGGCTGGGGGTGCCGCTGGTGACGTACCCGGCCGAGGAGCTGGCCGCCGTGGCGGTGCCGAACCCGTCCGACGCGCCGCTCGCGGCGGTCGGCACGCCGTCGGTCGCGGAGGCCGCCGCGCTGCTGCGCGGTGGTGAACTCCTCGTGCCCAAGCGGAAGTCGGCCATGGCGACCTGTGCCGTGGTACGGCGTCCGGGGCGCGGGCGGCTCGCGGTGGTCGGGCTCGGCCCGGGCGCCCGGGACCTGCTCACCCCGCGCGCGGTGGCCGAGCTGCGGCGGGCGTCGGTGCTGGTCGGCCTGGACCAGTACGTGGACCAGATCCGCGATCTGCTGCGGCCCGGCACCCGGGTGCTGGAGTCGGGGCTCGGCGCGGAGGAGGAGCGGGCCCGTACGGCCGTGGCGGAGGCCCGGCGCGGGCAGGCGGTGGCGCTGATCGGCAGCGGTGACGCGGGGGTGTACGCCATGGCCTCGCCGGCGCTCGCCGAGGCGTCCGACGACATCGACGTGGTCGGGGTGCCGGGGGTGACGGCGGCGCTGGCCGCCGGGGCGATCCTGGGCGCGCCGCTGGGCCACGACCATGTCTCCATCAGCCTGTCCGATCTGCACACGCCGTGGGAGGTCATCGAGCGGCGGGTGCGGGCGGCGGCCGAGTCGGACCTGGTGGTCACCTTCTACAACCCGCGCTCGCGGGGCCGGGACTGGCAGCTGCCCAAGGCGCTCGGCATCCTCGCCGAGCACCGGGAGCCGACCACTCCGGTCGGTGTGGTGCGCAACGCGTCCCGGCCGGACGGGACGAGCCGGGTCACCACCCTGGCCGGGCTGGATCCGGCGACGGTCGACATGATGACGGTCGTGACCGTGGGCAACACCGCGACCCGCGTCATCGCGGGCCGCATGGTGACCCCGCGCGGCTACCGCTGGCAGGCATCGCAGGAGGAGACCGCGTGAGCCGCGTCGTCCACCCCATCGAGCAGGAGTCCTTCCGGCGGCTGCGCGCCCGCCTGGACACCTCGCACTTCCCGCCGCTGACCCGGGCGGTGGTGGAGCGGGTCATCCACTCCGCCGCCGACCTCGAGTACGCGACCGATCTCGTCATGGCCGAGGACGACCTGGTGGCGGCGCATGCCGCGCTGCACGCCGGGGCGCCGGTGGTGGTGGACGTGGAGATGGTCGCGGCCGGCATCACCCGGCGGGAGACCGTGTGCCGGCTGAAGGAAGCGAAGGCCGGTCCGGGGCTGACCCGTTCGGCGCACGCGATCCGGCTCGCCTACGAGCAGGTCGGCCCGGGCGCGCTGTGGGTGATCGGCTGTGCGCCGACCGCCCTGGAGGAGCTGTTGACCCTGGACGCCTCCCCCGCACTCGTCATCGGTCTGCCCGTCGGTTTCGTCGGCGCGGCCGAGTCCAAGGCCGCGTTGCGGGAGAGCGGACTGCCCGCCGTGAGCAACGTGTCCGAGAAGGGCGGGTCGGCGGTCGCCGCCGCCGCGCTCAACGCCCTGCTGTACCACCCCGTTTCGTCTGAGGAGATCTCGTGACCACCCCGCCCGCCCTGCTCATCGCCGGACACGGCACGCGTGACGACGCCGGCGCCGAGGCGTTCCGCGACTTCGTACGGGAACTGGGGCGCCGCCACCCGGAGCTGCCCGTCGCGGGCGGGTTCATCGAACTGTCCCCGCCGCCGCTGGGCGAGGCCGTCACCGAGCTGGTGCAGCGGGGGGTGCGGCGGTTCGCCGCGGTGCCGCTGATGCTGGTGTCCGCCGGGCACGCCAAGGGTGACATCCCGGCCGCGCTGGCCCGGGAGAAGGAGCGGCACCCGGGCATCTCGTACACCTACGGCCGTCCGCTCGGCCCGCACCCGGCGCTGCTGGGTGTGCTGGAGCGGCGGCTGGACGAGGTGCTGGACGGTGTGGACCGCGCGGAGGTGACGGTGCTGCTGGTCGGGCGCGGCTCGACCGACCCGGACGCCAACGCGGAGGTGCACAAGGCGGCGCGGCTGCTGTGGGAGGGCCGCGGGTACGCCGGGGTGGAGACGGCGTTCGTGTCGCTCGCGGCACCGGACGTGCCGAGCGGGCTGGACCGGTGCGCGCGGCTGGGCGCGCGGCGGATCGTCGTCCTACCGTACTTCCTGTTCACCGGCATCCTGCCGGACCGGGTGCGGCAGCAGACCGAGGAGTGGGCGGCCGCGCATCCGGAGACCGAGGTGCGGTCGGCCGATGTCATCGGGCCGGAGCCGGAGCTGCTGGACCTGGTGATGGAGCGGTACGCGGAGGCCGTCAAGGGCGATCTGCGCATGAACTGCGACTCGTGCGTGTACCGGATCGCGCTGCCGGGCTTCGAGGACAAGGTGGGGCTGCCGCAGCAGCCGCACTTCCACCCGGACGACGACGGCCACGACCACGGGCATGGACACGGGCACCACCATCACGGGGGGCACTCGCACAGCCATGCGCACTGAGGGCACGGGGCCGGATCTGCGTCACCACGGGGACGCGGAGGTGCGGGACGACGGGGCGGCGCTGGTCGACCTCGCCGTCAACGTCCGTGCCGACACGCCCCCCACGTGGCTGCGGGAGCGGATCGCCGCGTCGCTGCCGTCCCTCGCGGCCTACCCGGACGGGCGGGCCGCGCGGGCGGCGGTGGCGGCGCGGCACGGGCTGCCGGTGGACCGGGTGCTGCTGACGGCGGGGGCGGCGGAGGCGTTCGTGCTGCTCGCCCGCGCTCTGAAGGTGCGCCGGCCGGTCGTGGTGCACCCGCAGTTCACCGAGCCGGAGGCCGCGCTGCGGGACGCCGGGCACACCGTGGACCGGGTGCTGCTGCGCGCGGAGGACGGGTTCCGGCTGGATCCGGCGGCGGTGCCGGAGGACGCCGATCTGGTGGTCGTCGGCAACCCGACGAACCCGACGTCCGTGCTGCACCCGGCCGGCCTGGTCGCCCGGCTGGCCCGGCCGGGCCGCACGCTGGTGGTGGACGAGGCGTTCATGGACGCGGTGCCGGGTGAGCGGGAGGCGCTGGCCGGGCGGACGGATGTGCCGGGTCTGGTGGTGCTGCGGAGCCTGACCAAAACCTGGGGGCTGGCCGGGCTGCGGATCGGGTACGTGCTGGCCGCGCCGGAGACCGTCGCCGCGCTGGAGCGGGCCCAGCCGCTGTGGCCGGTGTCGACCCCGGCGCTGGCCGCGGCGGAGGCGTGTGTGACGCCGAGGGCTTTGGCGGAGGCGGGGCACGCGGCGCACCGGATCGCCGCGGACCGGGCCCATCTGGTGGCGGGGCTGGCGGAGTTCGCGGCGCGGGGGGTGCGGGTGGTGTCCCCCGCGGAGGGCCCGTTCGTGCTGGCGCGGATGCCGGATGCCGCCGTGGTACGGCGCCGGTTGCGGGACCTCGGTTACGCGGTGCGGCGGGGGGACACGTTTCCGGGGCTCGGTGCGGAGTGGGTGCGGATCGCCGTGCGGGACCGTGCCACCGTCACCGGGTTTCTGACGGCGCTGTCGGCCACGCTGTCGTAGCCCGGCAGGCCGCTCCCCGGCCGGTGGGACCTCCGGCCGGGGAGCGGCGTACGGGAAGGGTGGTCAGCCCTTGCGGCGGCGGGCCACCAGCGTCACTCCCCCGCCGGCCAGCACCAGGGCGAGCGCGCCGCCCGCCAGGTACGGGGTCGCCGAGCTGCCGCCGGTCTCGGCGAGGTCGGCGCGGGCTCCCTGCGGCCGCACCTCGGCGGCCGGGTCGTGGCTCGGTACCGGGTGGGTACTCGCCGGGGCGCTCGGCGCGGCCGGGGACTGGCAGGTGGCCTCGGCGAGGGTGACGGTTCCCTCGACGTCGGCCACGTTCAGCTTCAGCGGGTTGACGGAGACCTTGAGCCGGAGGGCGGTCGCGGCGGCCGTGCGGGAGGTGGTGCGCCGCTGCGCGAGGTCGAGGCGGACCTCGCCGACGCCGGGCACCGTGACCTGGGTCGGGCCGCCGGCGGTCAGGGTGACGCGCTTGCCGAGGACGGTGACGGCACCGAGGACGTTCGCCTCGGCGGTCGGCGCCTTGCCGGCCTCGCAGGTGGCCTTGGCGGTGACCGTGTCGACCTCGATCAGGGACAGCAGCGGCAGGCCGGGGACGTGCAGCCGGGCGTGGGCGAGCCGGACCGAGCCCTCGGCGCGCTGTGCGGTCGCCGTGGCCCTGGCCTGGGCGACGTCCGCGCCGAGGACCGTGAAGGGCTTGCCGCCGTCCACGCCGTCGAGCCGGGCGGACAGGGCCGTGCGGTCGGCGCTCTGCGGTGCCCGGACCTCGTTGAGGGAGACCGCGAGCGGGACGTCGACGGTCTTGTTGAGCAGGGACACGTCGAGCCCGGTGCGCAGGACGACGGCGGAGGCGCGACCGTGGTCGGTGGTCGCGTGCGCGGTGCCCGCGCCCAGGGCCGCCGGAGCGGCGGCCAGGGCGGTGACCGTCACGGCGGCGGCCAGCCGGCGTGCGGGCAGGCGGAAGTTGTTGCTGTTCAAGGTGGTGGGACCCCCAGAAGAAACCTGTTTGGGACCCGTCAACCTTGTACCCACTACGGGTGAACGGTCAGCGATCTGCGGCCACTTCACTCATACGTGAATATTCCGCACGGTTCTTCGAATCACCGGGCACAGGCGTTCCGTTACCCGACCACAACCCCGCGCAGCACCACCCGGCGCGGCGCCGCCAGCACCCGTACGTCGGCCCGCGGATCGGACTCGTACACCACCAGGTCGGCCGGCGCCCCCTCCTCCAGGCCGGGGCGGCCGAGCCAGGCACGGGCGGCCCAGCTGGTGGCCGCGAGGGCGTCGACCGGCGGGATGCCGGCGGCGACCAGCTCGGCGACCTCGTCGGCGACCAGGCCGTGGGCCAGCGAGCCGCCGGCGTCGGTGCCGACGAACACCGGGATCCCGGCGTCGTAGGCGCTGCGCACGGTGTCGTAGCGGCGCTCGTGCAGCCGGCGCATATGGGCCGACCAGCGGGGGAACTTGGACTCACCGCCGTCGGCGAGGCGCGGGAAGGTGGCGATGTTGACGAGGGTGGGGACGATCGCGACCCCCCGCTCGGCGAACAGGGGGATCAGCTCCTCGGTCAGGCCGGTCGCGTGCTCGATGCAGTCGATGCCCGCCTCGACCAGGTCGCGCAGCGAGCTTTCGGCGAAGCAGTGGGCGGTGACCCGGGCGCCGAGCCGGTGTGCCTCGGCGATGGCCGCCGCCACCGCCTCGCGGGGCCAGCAGGGGGCGAGGTCGCCGAGGTCGCGGTCGATCCAGTCGCCGACCAGCTTGACCCAGCCGTCGCCGCGCCGGGCCTCCTGGGCGACGTAGCCGACCAGGCCGTCCGGTTCGGTCTCCCAAGCGTAGTTGCGGATGTAGCGGCGGGTGCGGGCGATGTGCCGGCCGGCCCGGATGATCCGGGGCAGGTCGGCGCGGTCGTCGATCCAGCGGGTGTCGGAGGGCGAGCCCGCGTCCCGGATCAGCAGGGTGCCGGCCTCCCGGTCGGTGAGCGCCTGCTTCTCGGCGGTCTCCGCGTCCACCGGGCCGTGCGCGTCGAGGCCCACATGGCAGTGCGCGTCGACCAGGCCGGGCAGCGCCCAGCCCTCGACGGTCCGGACGTCCCGGGCGCCGGCGGGACGCTCGTAGGCGACCCGGCCCCCGACCACCCACAGCTCGTCGCGGACGTCCTCGGGCCCGGCGAGGACCCGGCCCTTCACATGCAGCACCGGCTGATCGCTCATACCGGCACCTTAGTGAGCGCTGCCACCGTGTGGTGAGTGAGCTATGCCTCGGTCTTGCCGACCTGGTCGGAGGTTTCCTCCTCGACCTCGGCCATCGCCGGGTCGAGCAGCCGGGAGAGGAAGTGGCGGGTGCGTTCGTGCTGCGGGTCGCCGATGACCTGCTCGGGCCGGCCGTCCTCGACGATCACTCCGCCGTCCATGAAGACGACCCGGTCGGCGACCTCGCGGGCGAAGCTCATCTCATGGGTGACGACCATCATGGTCATGCCCTCCCGGGCGAGCCTGCGCATCACCGCGAGGACGTCCCCGACCAGCTCGGGGTCGAGTGCGGAGGTCGGCTCGTCGAAGAGCATCACCTCGGGGCCCATGGCGAGGGCGCGGGCGATGGCGACGCGCTGCTGCTGGCCGCCGGAGAGGGAGGCCGGGTAGGCGTCCGCCTTCTCGGCCAGGCCGACCCGGTCCAGGTTCTCCGCGGCGATCCGCGCGGCGGTCGCCTTGTCCCGCTTGAGGACCCGGCGCTGCGGCAGCGTGAGGTTCTCGGTGACGCTCAGGTGCGGGAAGAGGTTGAACTGCTGGAAGACCATGCCGATCCGGCGGCGTACGGCGTCGATGTCGACGTCGGGGTCCGTCAGCTCGGTGCCGCCGACGAACACCCGCCCCCGGGTCGGCTCCTCCAGCAGGTTCACACAGCGCAGCAGGGTCGACTTGCCGGAGCCGGAGGGCCCGATCACACAGACGACCTCGCCCTGTTGGATCTCCAGGTCGATGCCGCGCAGGACCTGGTTGTCACCGAAGGACTTGTGCAGGTCCTGGACGCGGATCTCGGGGCGGGTCACCGGATCTCCCTACGGGCCTTGGTTTCCATACGGCGCACGACGAGGCTGAGCGGGATCGTGATCAGCAGATAGCACAGGCCCGCGACCAGGATCGGCGTGGAGTTGGCGGTCTGGCTGGCCAGGTCGTTGCCGAACTTGGACAGTTCGCGCTCCTCCAGGGTGACCCCCAGGAACAGCACCAGCGAGGAGTCCTTGAAGAGCAGCACGAGTTCGTTGGTCAGGGGCGGCAGGATGATCCGGAAGGCCTGCGGCAGGATGATCGAGACCATGGCCCGCGCGGGCGAGAAGCCGAGCGAGCGGGCCGCCTCCATCTGCCCCTTGGGCACGGCCTGGATGCCCGCGCGGATGGTCTCCGCCATGTACGCGGCGGAGACCAGCCCCAGCGCGACGGCGACCTTTCCGTAGGTACCGCCCGGGTACTGGACGCTGGGGAAGGCGAGCGGCACGCCGACGCCGACGAAGATGAAGATCAGCAGCGCGGGCAGGCCCCGGAAGACCTCGATGTAGATGCCGGCGAGCCAGCGGTACGGCCCGACGGACGACAGCCGCATCAGCGCGATGACCATGCCGAGGGCCAGGCCGACGGCGAAGCCGGACAGCGTGTACAGCACGGTGTTCTTCAGGGCCACCGTGATGAGGTCCGGGAACAGCTGCTCGGCGATGTGGACCTGGGCGAACTGGTTCTTCAGCCGGCCCCAGTCCGCGGCGACCGCGAAGGCGATCACCGCGGCGACGAAGACGGCGTACTGCGCGGCCCGGGAGACCCGGCGCTTCTGCCGCCGGGTCAGTCCCTTCTTCTTCGGCTGTACCTCGGTGTCCGACGCGGTCATGAGGCGGCGGGAGAGGCCACGGAGGAGTCGTACGGGCCGATCCACTGCTCGTAGAGCTTCTTGTAGGTGCCGTCGGCCTTGGCCTGCTTCAGCGCCTTGTCGATGGCCTCGCGCAGGGCCGTGTTGCCCTTCTTGACCGTGAAGCCGTACTGCTCGCCGGTCTTGAGGTTGTCGACGACCTTGAACTTGTCGGCGTTGGCCTTGTCCTTCAGCCAGCCCTGGACC
Organism: Streptomyces sp. NPDC127190; assembly: GCF_042672505.1. Lineage (NCBI taxonomy): Bacteria > Bacillati > Actinomycetota > Actinomycetes > Kitasatosporales > Streptomycetaceae > Streptomyces > Streptomyces sp. NPDC127190. The sequence continues at coordinate 163,656 of NZ_JBHXVE010000009.1, read as the reverse complement.
ACCGGGTAGTCGATGACGACGGCCTGGACCTGGCCGGTGCGCAGGCCGTTGAGGACGGCGTCGGAGGAGGCGAAGGAGACCGGGTCGAAGCCCTTGCTCTTGACGTAGTCCTCACCGGTCGTCTGCGCCTGGGCGCCGAGCTTCTTGCCCTTGGTCTTCACATCGGCGAGCGAGGTGATGCCGCTGCTCTTGTCGACCAGGACCGCCTGGGTCGCCTCGAAGTAGGGGTCCGAGAAGTCGACGTTCTTCTTGCGCTCGGCGGTGATGGTCATGCCGGCGGCGGCCAGGTCGCACTGGCCGGAGTTCAGGAAGGCGCCGGTCTTGAAGTTCTCGAACGGCGTGTCGAGGATCTGCTGCTTGACGCCGAGGTCCTTGGCGACGAGGTCGATCAGGGAGACGTCGAAGCCCTGCACCTTGCCGTTGATCTCCGACTGGAACGGCGGGTACGGCAGATGGGTGCAGGTGGTCAGCTGCCCGGCCTTGACCAGGTGGACGCCCTTGACGGTGGTCTTGCCCCCCGAGTCGCTGGAGGAGCAGCCGGCCGCGACGAGCACGAGTCCGGCGGTCGCGGTGGTGGCGGCCAGAAGGCGGGTCCGGCGCCCGAGGACGGATTTCATGGGGGCTCTCCAGTGGGGGGAACAGTGGCTTCCGATTATAAGGAGATGTTTGAGGCTCTCAAATCAAACCGATGGTCACAAGCTGCTTCGACCTAAGATCGAGGGAGTTGACCTTGGCAGTTGTCCGTCCGGGACCGACCGATACCGACTTCCGACACCGAAAAGAGATGCCGTCGTGACCCATCCCCTCCTCGACCTGCCCCCGCTGAGTGCCGAGCGCTTCGCCGCCATCGAGGACCGGGTGGCGCGGCTGCTGGACACCCGGCAGGACGTGCTGATCACCCAGGGTGAGGCGCTGCTGCCGCTGGAGGGCGCGATCCGCGCGGCGGCCGGTCCGGGCACGGTGGCGCTGAACGTGATCACCGGCCCGTACGGGCAGACCTTCGGGAACTGGCTGCGGGACGCGGGGGCGACGGTGCACGACCTCTCCGTCCCCTTCCACACGGCCGTGACCGCCGAGCAGATCCGGGAGGCGCTGACCGAGCACCCGGAGACCGACTTCGTCTCGCTGGTGCACGCGGAGGCGGCGACCGGCAACACCAACCCGGTCGCGGAGATCGGCGCGGTGGTCCGGGAGCACGGCGCGCTCTTCTACCTGGACGCGGTGGCCTCCGTGGGCGCGGAGCCGGTGCTGCCGGACGCGTGGGGCGTGGACCTGTGTGTGATCGGGGCGCAGAAGGCGATGGGCGGGCCGGCCGGGGTGTCGGCGATCTCGGTGAGCGAGCGGGCGTGGGCCCGGATGGCGGCGAACCCGAACGCGCCGCGCCGCTCCTACCTCTCCCTGCTGGACTGGAAGGAGCGCTGGCTGGACGCCGGCCGCACGGCGCTGCCGCACGCTCCGGCGCAGCTGGAGATGCTGGCACTGGACGCCTGCCTGGAGCGGATCGAGTCGGTGGGGCTGGACGCGTGGACGACCCGGCACCGCGATGCCGCGCTGGCCGCGCGGGCGGGTGCGGTGGCCCTGGGCCTGGGGTTCGAGCCGTATGTGTACGAGGAGCGGGACGCGGCGCCGGTCGCCACGACCCTGCGGGTGCCGGCGGGGGCCGTGGCGTCGGAGGTGGTGGCCCGGGCGCTGGCGGCCGACCCGGCGCTGCCGCTCGCGGCCGGCGGCGGCGCGCTGGCCAAGGAGATGATCCGGGTCAACCACTACGGGGCGGACGCGCGCCCCGAGGTGGTCGAGGCCTGCCTCGCCGCTCTGGGCACGGCCCTCACGCAGGCGCGGTGACCCGCGCCCGGCCCGCCCGGGCACACGGTCCGATGTCAGTGGCGGCTGCCATCCTCGCGGCATGACCACAGACCACGGCAACACCCCGCAGACCCTTCCCGACGGCCGCCCGATCCCGCTGCTGACCGGCCCCGAGGCGGCCGTGCTGGAGAGCTGGCTGGACTTCCACCGGGCCACACTGGAGCTGAAGTGCCGGGGGCTGGACGACGCGCAGCTCCGGCGGGCCTCGGCCGAGCCGTCGGAGCTGACCCTGCTGGGACTGGTGCAGCACCTCGCCGAGGTGGAGCGGCACTGGTTCCAGCGGGTGCTGGCGGGGCTGGACGTGCCGCCGGTCTTCGACGAGGAGACCGGGTACGCCCTCGATCCGGGACGCGGCCCGGAGCAGGCGCTGGCGGCGTGGCGGCGGGAGGTCGCCCGGGGACGCGAACTGAGCGCGGGGCGGTCGCCGGACGACACCGGGCGGATGGTCGACGGACCGGCGGCGGGGGCGGAGGTCAGTCTGCGGTGGGTGCTCATCCATCTCATCGAGGAATACGCCCGGCACAACGGGCATGCCGACATTCTTCGGGAACGCATCGACGGCGCCACCGGCGTGTGAATTCAATTCACCTACACAACCCCCGCGAATTCTCCGAATTCCTCGGCAGATAGCTTCCCGTCTTCTTCTGCCCGCTTTTTGCAAGGCTAAACAACCAAGATTTCCGATGGGTTTCGGGGCTGTGACACACCCCACAGCAGGGTAGATTTGTCCGGGTTTGCCGTGGGGCAAACCCGGCATATCGCCAAGGGCGATCAGCACCCCGGCGATCACGCCCGTGCATTTTCTAATTCGCCTCGCTAAATTCGTGCCGCATGACCGCCGCACCCGCAGACCTGTTGATCGACCGACCGGAGACAGCCGACGGAGCCGCGCTCTGGCGGCTCGCCAAGGAATCGAAAACCCTCGACCTGAACTCCTCGTACAGCTATCTGCTGTGGTGCCGGGACTTCGCCGGCACCTCGGCGGTGGCACGGGGTGCGGACGGCACTCCGGTCGGTTTCGTCACCGGGTACGTGCGGCCCGACCGCCCCCGCACCCTGCTCGTCTGGCAGGTGGCCGTCGACTCCGCCCACCGCGGCCAGGGCATCGCCGCGGCGCTGCTGGACGGGCTGACCGCCCGGCTGACCGCCGAGCGCGGCATCACGGACGTGGAGACCACGATCACGCCCGGCAACACCGCCTCCGAGCGGCTGTTCACCTCGTTCGCCGCCCGGCACGGCGCGGGCTGCGAGCGCGAGGTGCTGTTCCCCGCCGACCTGTTCCCGGACGGCGCGCACGACCCCGAAGTCCTTTACCGCATCGGCCCGTTGACCGACTCCACCGCCCACTGAGGAGCGATTCACCGTGACCATCACCCAGCCCGACCTGAGCGTCTTCGAGACCCTCGAGTCCGAGGTGCGCAGCTACTGCCGCGGCTGGCCCACCGTCTTCGACCGTGCGCAGGGCAGCCGGATGTACGACGAGGACGGCCATGCGTACCTCGACTTCTTCGCCGGGGCCGGCTCACTCAACTACGGCCACAACAACCCCGTGCTCAAACGGGCGTTGATCGACTACCTCGACCGGGACGGGGTGGTGCACGGCCTGGACATGTCGACCACGGCCAAGCGCACCTTCCTCCAGACCTTCCAGGACCTGGTGCTGCGCCCGCGGGACCTGCCGTACAAGGTCATGTTCCCGGGGCCGACCGGCACCAACGCGGTCGAGTCGGCGCTCAAGCTGGCCCGCAAGGTCAAGGGCCGGGAGGCGATCGTGTCGTTCACGAACGCCTTCCACGGGATGTCCCTGGGCTCCCTCGCCGTCACCGGCAACGCCTTCAAACGGGCCGGCGCCGGCATCCCGCTGGTGCACGGCACCCCGATGCCGTTCGACAACTACTTCGACGGCACGGTCCCGGACTTCCTCTGGTTCGAGCGGCTGCTGGAGGACCAGGGCTCCGGGCTCAACAAGCCCGCGGCCGTGATCGTGGAGACCGTGCAGGGCGAGGGCGGCATCAACGTGGCCCGCGCGGGGTGGCTGCGGGCGCTCGCCGACCTGTGCGAGCGGCAGGACATGCTGCTGATCGTCGACGACATCCAGATGGGCTGCGGCCGTACCGGCGCCTTCTTCTCCTTCGAGGAGGCCGGGATCACCCCGGACATCGTCACGGTGTCCAAGTCCATCAGCGGCTACGGGCTGCCGATGTCGCTGTGCCTGTTCAAGCCCGAGCTGGACATCTGGGAGCCGGGCGAGCACAACGGCACCTTCCGCGGCAACAACCCGGCGTTCGTCACCGCCACCGCGGCCCTGGAGACGTACTGGACCGACGGCTCCGCCATGGAGAAGCAGACCCGCACCCGGGGCGAGCAGATCGAACAGGCGCTGATCTCCATCACCGAGGAGAACCTCTCCGACGTGCGGGAGTACCGCGGCCGCGGTCTGGTGTGGGGCCTGGAGTTCCACGAGAAGGCGCGCGCCTCGCGGGTGGCCCGGCGCGCCTTCGAGCTGGGGCTGCTGATCGAGACGTCCGGCCCGGAAAGCGAGGTCGTCAAGCTGCTGCCCGCGCTCACCATCACCCCGGACGAGCTGGACGAGGGCCTGCGGGTGCTCGCCCGCGCCGTCCGTGAAACCGTCTGAACCACCGACAGGAAGTACGCACACGTGATCGTCCGATCGTTCAAGGAGATCGAAGGCACCGACCGGCACGTCAAGGCCCGGTCAGGCACCTGGGAGAGCAAGCGGATCGTCCTCGCCAGGGAACGGGTCGGCTTCTCCCTGCACGAGACCGTCCTGTACGCCGGGACCGAGACGTCGATGTGGTACGCCAACCACATCGAGGCCGTCGTCTGCACCAGGGGCGAGGCCGAACTCACCGACCACGAGACCGGGCGGACGTACACCATCACGCCCGGCACCATGTACCTCCTCGACGGCCACGAGCGGCACACGCTGAAGGTCAAGGAGGACTTCCACTGCCTCTGCGTGTTCAACCCGCCCGTCACCGGACGCGAGGACCACGACGAGAACGGCGTCTACCCGCTGCTCACCGAGCCCGAGGAGGTGTGAGAACCCATGACCACCGTCACCGATCTCTACCCCAGCCGCGGCACCACCGAGGTGACCGTCCCGCGCCAGGACCCGGTCGTCTGGGGTTCCCCCGACACGCCCGGCCCGATCGCGACCGCCGACCTCCAGCGGTACGAGCGTGACGGCTTCCTCGCCGTCGACCAGCTGATCACCCCGGACGAGGTCGCCGTCTACCGGCGCGAGCTGGACCGGCTGGTGAACGACCCGGCGATCCGCGCCGACGAGCGGTCCATCGTCGAGCCGAAGTCCAAGGAGATCCGCTCGGTCTTCGAGGTGCACCGGATCAGCGAGGTGTTCGCGGAGCTGGTGCGCGATCCCCGGGTGGTCGGCCGGGCCCGGCAGATCCTCGGCTCGGACGTGTACGTCCACCAGTCCCGGATCAACGTCAAGCCCGGGTTCGGCGCGAGCGGCTTCTACTGGCACTCGGACTTCGAGACCTGGCACGCCGAGGACGGCCTGCCGCGCATGCGCACGGTGTCCGTCTCGATCGCGCTGACCGAGAACTACGACACCAACGGCGGCCTCATGATCATGCCGGGCTCGCACCGGACGTTCCTGGGCTGCGCCGGTGCCACGCCGAAGGACAACTACAAGAAGTCGCTCCAGATGCAGGACGCGGGCACCCCGTCCGACGAGGCGCTGACGCAGCTGGCGGGCGAGTACGGCATCCGGCTGTTCACCGGCAAGGCCGGCTCGGCGACCTGGTTCGACTGCAACTGCATGCACGGCTCGGGCGACAACATCACCCCGTTCCCGCGCAGCAATGTGTTCATCGTGTTCAACAGCGTGGAGAACACGGCGGTGGAGCCCTTCGCCGCCCCGGTGCGCCGGCCGGAGTTCATCGGCGCGCGGGACTTCACCCCGGTGAGGTGACCCGCTGAGCACCGGGCCGGGGCCTTCTCGTGTGGGACGGAAGGCCCCGGCCCGGCTCGTGCCGTCAGCCGGCCAGCGCGTCCAGCAGCCGGTCCACGTCCGCCTCGGTGTTGTAGAGGTGGAAGGAGGCGCGCAGATTGCCCGCGCGGTCGGAGACCTCGATCCCGGCCCGGCTCAACTCGCCCTGCCGGGAGCCGAGTCCGGGCACGGAGACGATCGCCGAGCCGGGGGCGGGCAGCGGCGGGTGGCCGAGCACCGCGAGCCCCTGCCGGAAGCGGTCGGCGAGCCCCAGGTCATGGGCGTGTACGGCGGCCACGCCCAGCTCCTCGATCAGCGCGAGGGAGTGCCGCACCCCGGCGTACGTGAACAGCGCGGGGCTGACGTCGAACCGGCGGGCGGAGTGGGCGAGTTCGGTGACCGGGCCGTAGCAGCTGTTCCAGGGCTCCTCGGCCGCGACCCAGCCCGCGAGCAGCGGGGAGAGGCCGCCGAAGTCCTCGGGCACGACGAGGAAGGCGGCGCCGTGCGGGCCGAGCAGCCACTTGAAGGTGGTGCACACGGTGAAGTCGTAGGCGCCGGCGTCCATCGGCAGCCAGCCCGCGGCCTGGGAGAAGTCGACGCAGGTGCGGGCACCGTGGGTGCGGGCGGCCTCGCGCAGCGCGGGCAGGTCGGCGATCCGGCCGTCGGCGGACTGGGCGGCGCTGACCGAGACGAGCGCGGTGCCGGGCCGCACGGACTCGGCGAGCCGCTCCAGCGGGACCGCGCGCACCTTGAGGTCGCCGCGGCTGTGGAAGGGGTTCACCACGGAGGCGAAGTCGTCCTCTGCGGTGAGCACTTCGGCGCCCGCGGGCAGCGAGGCGGCGACCAGCCCGGTCTGGCTGGCCACGGAGGCCCCCGCCGCCACCCGGGACACCGGCACTCCGGCGAGCCGGGCGAACGCGGCACGGGCCAGCTCCACATCCTCGAACAGCGGGTCGAGCGGGCGGCCATCGGCCCTGATCTCCGCCGCCGCCCGCAGGGCGGCGACGGTGCGGGCGGGCAGCAGCCCGCTGCTCGCGGTGTTCAGGAAGGTGTTCTTCGGGCTGAACTCGGCGCGCACGAGGCTCTCGAAGGTCTCCATGCCCCCACTCTGCGGGCCATGGAACCCCTCGTCCATTGCGAATTTTTGCGTGGATCCGCTTAGCAGGGCTTATACATCCGCGCCGACCTGCGGTTCCGTCCCGCCTCAGCCCTGCTGCGGCACCGCGCACCCGTCCGGGCCGCAGGCCTCGGCGTCGCCCTGCCGGACCAGCTTCAGCGGCGAGCGCTCGCCCCAGGCCTGGGTCAGCGCCTGGGTGAAGACCTCGGCGGGCTGGGCGCCGGAGACGCCGTAGGTGCGGTCGAGGACGAAGAACGGCACACCGGTCGCGCCGAGCTGGGCGGCCTCCTGCTCGTCGGCGCGGACCTCGGCGGCGTAGGCGTCCGGGTCGGCGAGCACCGCGCGGGCGGCCGCCGCGTCCAGGCCCGCCTCGACGGCCAGCTCCACCAGCCGCTCGTCGCCCTCGGTGAACACGGAGCGCTCCTCGGCGAAGTTCGCCCGGTACAGGATCTGGATCAGCTCGTCCTGCCGGCCGTGCTCCTTGGCGAGGTGCAGCAGCCGGTGCATGTCGAAGGTGTTGCCGTGGTCCCGGCCCCGGGTGCGGTACTCCAGGCCCTCGGCAGCGGCCTGCACGCCCAGGTTGTCCTCGCCCGCCTGGGCCTGCGCCTCGCTGATGCCGTACTTCTTCGCGATCATCGGGACGACCGGCCCGGTGTCGCCCTTGGCGCGGCCCGGGTCCAGTTCGAAGGAGCGGTGCACCACCTCGACCTCGTCGCGGTGCGGGAAGGCAGCCAGCGCCTTCTCGAAGCGGGCCTTGCCCACGTAGCACCAGGGGCAGGCGATGTCGCTCCAGATCTCGACGCGCATTCTTCGGCTCTCTCCAGGTCGTACCGGTCGCGGAGGCTGTCTCCGTCCGGTACGTGAACGTTCAAGGAGGAACGTTTCATTCCCCCGGGTCGACGGCGTACCGCAGGAACAGGTGGTGATCGCCGTCCACGGGCGGGTTCTCGGGGTCCGGGACCCAGCCCTGGCGGGCGTAGAAGGCCTGGGCGCGCCGGTTGTCCACGTGCACGTCGAGGACGGCCGCGCGCCGGCCGTCGGCCCGCCACTCCGCCACGCAGGCCGCGTGCAGGGCCGTACCGATGCCGGAGCGCCAGCGGTCGGGGTCGACGTGGAACTGGTACAGCTTGACGGTGTCGGCGGGGCCGTCCGGCGCGGGCCGGAACGAGGCGATGGCGGTGATGGCGCCCTGTTCGACGGCGCACAGCACCCGTCCGTCGGGCCGCTCGATCGCGCCCCGCCAGGAGGCGGACCAGTCGATGCCGTCGTCCGGCAGGCCGTCCGGGTAGTACGTCGACCGCGCCCGGTGGTGCAGCGCGGCGATCGTCCCGGCCTCGGCGGGCAGGGCCGTGCGGATGGCGAGGGTCCCCTTCACACGCTCACTGATCATGCGACGGAGGACGCGGCGTCGGGGGTGCCGGTTCCATGGCGGCTGAACTGGGCCCGGTAGGCGCTCGGGGTGAGGCCGGTGCGGCGGACCAGGTGGGCGCGGAGCGAGTCGGCGGTGCCGAGGCCGCAGGCGGTGGCCACCTGGTCCATCGGCAGCCCGGTGGTCTCCAGCAGCTCCTTGGCCCGCTCGACGCGCTGGTGCAGCAGCCACTGGAGGGGGCTGACCCCGCTCTCCGCGTGGAAGCGGCGGGTCAGGGTGCGCACCGAGACCCCGGCGTGCCGGGCGAGGTCGGTGAGGGTGAGCGGCTTGTCCAGGTTGCGCATGGCCCAGCCGCGCGTGTCGGCGCAGGCGGTGCCGCGCTCCGGGGGCAGCGGGGTCTGGGTGAACTGGGTCTGGCCGCCGGGCCGCACCGGGGCGACCAGGGCGAGCCGGGCGACCTCGTTGGCGACGGCGGCGCCGTAGTCGGTGCGGATGAGATGCAGGCAGAGGTCGATGCCGGCCGCGTAGCCGGAGGAGGTCAGGATCGGGCCGTCCTGGGCGTAGAGGACGTCGCCCTGGACCTGGACGTCGGGGTGGCGGCGGCGCAGCTCGTCGGCGTGCGCCCAGTAGGTGGTGGCCTTGCGGCCCTTGAGCAGTCCGGCCTCGGCGAGCAGGAAGGCGCCGGAGCAGATGGAGGCGATGCGCAGTCCGCTCCCGGCCGCCGTGCGCAGGGCCGTCACCACGCGCGGGTCGGCGGCGAAGGGCTCCCCGGTGCCCGCGACGATCACCAGGTCGGCGTCCCGCAGCACCTCCAGGCCGTGCGGCACATGCAGGTCGAGCGCGCCGGAGGTGGCCACGCGCCCCGGGTCGGGGGCGCAGATCACCACCTCGTACCCGGGCCGCCCGTCCACCCGCACCTTGTCGAAGAGCAGCTCGGGGATGGCGAGGTTGAACATCGACACGGGCGGCGACGCGACGACGGCGACACGCAGCATGGCCAGAACCTCCGGATGCATGGCATTCAGGTCACTACTCTATGCCGGAAACGATCAGCAGCATGGAGCACATGTCCACGAACCAGACCCGTCAGGAACCCGAAGTCACCGCCTCAGGCGATGAGTTGACCCCTCGTCCCGCGCCCGCCCGCTCCCTGCTCGCCGCCCTGCTGGGCTTCTCGCTGATCACCCTCGACGCCTCCGTGGTGAACGTGGCGCTCCCGGCGATCGGTTCGTCCCTCGGCGGCGGCATGTCCGGTCTCCAGTGGGTGGTGGACGCCTACACCCTGGCCTTTGCCGCGCTGATGCTGTCCACCGGCGCGTTCGCGGACCGGGCCGGCGCGAGCCGGGCGTACGCCCTCGGCATCGCGGTCTTCACGCTCGCCTCGGCGGCCTGCGGTCTGGCACCGAACCTGCCCGCGCTGATCGGCGCGCGGGTGGTGCAGGGGGTCTCGGCGGCCGTGGTGCTGCCCGCCTCCCTCGCCCTGGTGCGGCAGGCGTACGGCGATCCGGCGCAGCGGGCCAGGGCGGTGTCGCTGTGGGCGGCCGGCGGCTCGGTCGCGGTGGCGCTCGGCCCGGTGGCGGGCGGCGCGCTGACCACCGCCTGGGACTGGCGGGGGATCTTCTTCATCAACCTGCCGCTCGGTGTGGTCGCCCTGGCCCTGCTGCTGCGCGCCCCGCGCTCCGAGCGCCGGCCCGCGCCCCTGGACCTGCCGGGCCAGCTGACGGCGGTGGTCGCGCTGACGGCGCTGACCTTCGGGGTGATCGAGGGCGGTACGACGGGTGCCGTGGCCTTCGCCGTCGCGGTGGCGGCCGCCGCGCTGTTCGTCCGGATCGAGGGCCGGCAGGCGCACCCGGTGGTGCCGCTCGGGCTGTTCCGGGACCGGGCGGTGCGGGTGGCCGTGGCGGCCGGTTCGGCGTGCAGCGTGGCCTTCTACGGCGTGGTGTTCCTCTTCTCCCTCTTCTTCCAGCAGCTCCAGGGGCGTTCGGCGCTGTACGCGGGGCTGATGTTCCTGCCGATGTCCGGGCTGATCGCGGTGACCAACGTGGCCGCCGGGAAGCTGGCCGGCCGGTTCGGTCCCCGGCTGCCGATGCTGGCAGGCCAGGCGCTGGCGGCGGCCGGTCTGCTGGGCCTGCTCTGCGTCCGCCCGGACACGCCCGCCCCGTTGGCCGCCGTCCTGCTGATCCCGGTGGCCCTCGGCTGCGCGCTGACCGTCCCGCCGCTGACGGCCGTGATGATGGACGCCGTACCGGCCGAGCGGGCGGGCCTGGCGGCCGGAGTGCTCAACGCCGCCCGGCAGGTGGCGGGCGGCCTGGGCATCGCGGTGTTCGGCGCCCTGGTGAACGGCGGCTTCACCAGCGGCCTGCGGGTGAGCCTGACGCTGGCGGCGGCCCTGTTCGCTCTGACCTTCCTGCTCAGCCGCCGTCCTCTCGACTAGCGTTCCAGGACCCCGTTGAACCGCCGCGGCAGGCCCAGGGGGTTGTCGTCGCGCAGCTCGGGCGGCAGCAGGGCGGCGGGGGCGTTCTGGTAGGCGACCGGTCGCAGCCAGCGCTCGATCGCCGTACCGCCGACGGAGGTGGAGGTGGAGGTGGTCGCGGGGTAGGGCCCGCCGTGGTGCTGGGCCGGCGCCACGGCGACCCCGGTGGGCCAGCCGTTGACCAGCACGCGCCCGGCCAGCGGGGTCAGTTCCGCGAGGATCTGCGTACCGCGGCCCGCGCCGGCGGCCTCCTCCGCGGACAGCTGGACGGTGGCCGTGAGGTTGCCCGGCAGCCGGGACAGCACGGCGGTGGCGTCGTCCTCGTCCTCGTACCGGACCACCACGGTCACCGGCCCGAAGCACTCCTCCAGGAGCAGGTCGTACGCCCCCTCCTCGGTCAGACTGCTCGCCGGGACGGTCAGGAAGCCGGGGCTCACCGTGTGCTCGCCGGCCGCGCCCGGTGTCACCGGCGACTCCACGCCGTCCAGGCGGCAGCGCTCGGCGACCCCGGCGATGAAGTTGTCCCGCATGCGGTGGTCGAGCAGGACGCCGGACGCGGTGCCGGCGACCGCGTCGGTCAGGGACTTCACCAGCCGGTCTCCCCCGGCGCCGGAGGGCACCAGCACCAGACCGGGCTTGACGCAGAACTGTCCCACGCCGAGCGTCATCGACCCGGCGAGCCCGGTGCCGATCTCCTCCGCCCGCTCGGCCGCGGCCGCCTCGGTCACCAGAACCGGGTTGAGCGAACCGAGTTCGCCGTGGAACGGGATCGGCACCGGCCGGGCGGTGGCCGCGTCGAAGAGGGCCCGTCCGCCGCGCACCGACCCGGTGAAGCCGGCGGCGGCGACCAGCGGGTGCCGGATCAGCTCGACGCCCGCCTCGAAGCCGTGCACCACACCGACGACACCCTCGGGGATGCCGTGCTCGGCGGCGGCCCGGCGCAGCACCGTGGCGACCAGCTCGGACAGCGCCGGGTGGTCGGGGTGCGCCTTGACGACGACCGGGCACCCCGCGGCCAGCGCGCTCGCGGTGTCGCCGCCGGCGACGGAGAAGGCGAAGGGGAAGTTGGAGGCGGAGTAGACGGCGACGACACCGAGCGGCACCTTGTACCGGCGCAGGTCCGGGATCGGCGGGGTGGCGGTGTCGTCGGGGTGGTTGATGACGACGTCCAGGAAGGCGCCCTCGTCGACGATGTCGGCGAAGGCCCGCAACTGGTAGGCGGTCCGGGCGAGTTCGCCGGTCAGCCGGACCGGGCCGAGCGCGGTCTCGGCGTCGGCGGTCTCGACCAGGCCGTCCTTGGCCGCGTCCAGGCCCGCCGCGGCCGAGCGCAGGAAGGCGGCGCGGACCGTGCGGTCGGCGAGTGCGCCGCGCGCGGCGTGGGCCGCGCGGACGGCCGCGTCCACCTCCTGGGCCGTGGCCTCCACCGCGACCTGTTCACGCTGCTTCCCGGTGCGCGGGTCGACGCTCCAGACTGGTGCTGCTGCCACCGCGGGTCCCTCCAGATAAGGCCGCAATAACTAGGGAATCACTTGGGTCATCGATCAGCCGCGTTCGATATACTGAACACCGTCTCTGATGATGAATATGCTGCTCGGAGACTATTTCCCGGCGATCGAAGGGGTCAAGGCCGATGTCGGCAGGCGAGACAGGCGGGGCGCAGGTCAAGTCCGCGGTGCGGACGGTCGAATTGCTCGAGTACTTCGCCGGAAAGCCCGGCATGCACTCCCTCGCGGCCGTCCAGGAGGCGGTGGGGTACCCCAAGTCGAGCCTGTACATGCTGCTGCGCACCCTGGTGGACCTGGGCTGGGTGGAGACGGACTCGACCGGCACCCGGTACGGCATCGGGGTGCGGGCGCTGCTCGTGGGCACCTCCTACATCGACGGCGACGAGGTGGTGGCCGCCGCCCGCCCGACCCTGGACCGGCTCTCCGACGACACCACGGAGACCATCCACCTGGCCCGGCTCGACGGCACCAACGTCGTCTATCTGGCCACCCGCCAGTCCCAGCACTATCTGCGCCCCTTCACCCGGGTCGGGCGCCGGCTGCCGGCCCACTCGACCTCCCTCGGCAAGGCGATCCTCGCCACCTACTCCGACGAGCAGGTGCGCAAGCTGCTGCCGGAGACGCTGCCCGCGCTCACCGAGCACACGCTCACCGACCGGGAGCGGCTCATCGAGGAGCTGCACCAGGTGCGGGAGCAGGGCTTCGCCGTGGACCGCGAGGAGAACACGCTGGGCCTGCGCTGCTTCGGCGTGGCGATCCCGTACCGCACGCCCGCCCGGGACGCCATCAGCTGCTCGGTGCCGGTGGCCCGGCTGACCCCCGCCCACGAGCAGATGATCAAGGACGCGCTGTTCGACGCGCGGGACCGGCTGACCCTCGCGACCCGGCGGCTCTGAGCCCGGCGCGGTCCCCGGCTCCGGGTCTGGGGAGTCGTAGGCTCGGGGTCCATGGATATCGCGCTGCGCGCCGTGCAGGACGACGACCTGCCGGCGCTGTTCCGGCAGATGAGCGACCCGGAGTCGGTCCGGATGGCCGCGTTCGGCCCGGAGGACCCGTACGATCCGGACTCCTTCGCCGTCCACTGGCGGCGCCTGGAAACCTGCTCGCACGTGCTGCGCACGGTGCTGGCCGACGGGACCGTGGCGGGCAGCGCGGCGGTCTACGGCGAGGCCGGCGAACGCGAGGTGACGTACTGGATCGACCGCGCGTACTGGGGCCGGGGCGTGGCCACGGCCGCGTTGCGGGCGCTCCTCGCCGAGGTGGCGGAACGCCCGCTGTACGCGCGGGCCGCCGCCGACAACGCCGCGTCGCTGCGGGTGCTGCACAAGTGCGGGTTCCGCGAGCGGGCGCGGGCCCGGGGGTACGCGGGCGGGCGGCGCGAGGAGGTCGACGAGGTGGTCCTCGCCCTGGAGGACTGACCCCGGATTCCTGAGCAGTTCATGAGAATGCCGGCGATCGGGAACGGCGGCCCCGGCCCGCTCGTCTTTTGTTCGGGATGAACAAGACGATCAGGCGGGCGTCCGTCTTCGCGCTGCTGCTCGTGCTCGCTCTGCTGGTCAGGGCGACCTGGGTGCAGTTCTACGACGGCAAGGCCCTCGCGGACGACAACGACAACCGGCGGAACGCGATCGCGACGTACTCACGGCCGCTCGGGAACATCATCGTGGCCGGGAACGCGATCACCGGCTCCGCCCGGACGACGGGGGGCGACCTCGCCTACAAGCGGACGTACACGGACGGCAGGCTGTACGCGGCGGTGACGGGCTACGCCTCGCAGGCCTACGCCCCGACCCAGCTGGAGGGCATCTACAAGGAGCTGCTCAACGGCACGGACCCGCAGCTGAAGACGGTGATGGACACCCTCACCGGAAAGCGCTCCGACCCGGGCGACGTGCTCACCACGATCGACCCGGCGGTGCAGAAGGCGGGCTACCGCGCCCTGGGGAGCACCAAGGGCGGCGCCGTCGCCATCGACCCGAAGACCGGCAGGATCCTCGCCATGGTGTCGACCCCGTCGTACGACCCCTCGTCCCTGACCGACGCGAACACGGCCGGGGGTGCCTGGAAGCGGCTGACCGCGGACAAGGACAAGCCGCTGACCAACCGCGCGCTGCGCCAGCCGCTGCCGCCCGGTTCCACCTTCAAGCTGGTCGTGGCGGCGGCCGCGCTGGAGAGCGGGCTGTACAGGAACGTGGACGAACACACCCGCAGCCCGGACCCCTACATCATGCCCGGCACCACCAGGCCGCTGGCGAACGAGAACAAGTCGGCGCCGTGCCGGAACGCCCCCATCCGCGTCGCCCTCCAGTACTCCTGCAACAACGTCTTCGGCAAGATGGCCGTCGACCTCGGCCAGGACAAGGTGCGGGCGATGGCGGAGAAGTTCGGCTTCAACGACGACCAGCAGGACGTGCCGGTGCGCGCCTACGCCAGCGTCTACCCGAAGGACATGGACAAGGCGCAGACCGCCCTGTCCGGCATCGGCCAGTTCGACGTGACCGCGACCCCGCTCCAGATGGCCATGGTGTCCGCCGCCCTGGCCAACGGCGGCAAGCTGGTCTCGCCGCACATGGTGTCGAAGACCACCGACAGCGGCGGCGATGTGCTGAAGGACTACGACTCCGACGCCGGCAGCGAGCAGATCGTCAGCTCCACCACCGCCGCGCAGCTCCGGTCGGCGATGCAGACGGTGGTCAAGGACGGTACCGGTACGAACGCGCTGATCGACGGGGTGACCGTCGGCGGCAAGACCGGCACCGCCCAGCACGGCGAGAACAACAGCAAGACGCCGTACGCCTGGTTCACCGCCTACGGCACCTCCGACAGCACCGGCAAGCAGGTCGCCGTCGCGGTGATGGTCGAGCAGTCGGACGCGGCCCGCTCGGAGGTCAGCGGCAACGGGCTGGCCGCGCCGGTGGCCCGGGCGATGATGCAGGCGGCGCTGAAGTGACGCCGTGCACGGCGGCGCCGGCTACTTCACGCCCAGCAGCTGCTCCACCGGATCGATCGCGAAGTAGACGAGGAACAGCGCCGAGACGCCCCACAGCAGCCAGTTGATCTCCCGCGCCTTGCCCAGGACCGTGTGGATCACGACGTAGGCGAGGAAGCCCGCGCCGATGCCGTCGGTGATGGAGTAGGTGAACGGCATCGTGGCGATGGTGAGGAACGCCGGTACGGCGATCTCGTACCGGTCCCAGTCGATGTGCTTGACGTGGGTCATCATCAGGAAGCCCACCGCGATCAGCGCGGGCGCCGCCGCCTGGAGCGGGACGATGGTGAGCAGCGGGGTGAGGAAGAGGGCGAGGCCGAACAGGCCGCCGGTGACCAGGTTGGCGAAGCCGGTGCGGGCGCCCTCGCCGACGCCGGCGGCGGACTCGATGTAGGCGGTGTTGGAGGAGGCGGAGCCGAGGCCGCCCGCGACGGCGGCGGCGCCGTCGATGAACAGGACGCGGCCGATGCCGGGCACCCGGCCCTGCTCGTCCAGCAGTCCGGCCTCCGCGCTGATGCCGACGATGGTGCCCATGGCGTCGAAGAAGTCCGACAGGATGAGGGTGAAGACCAGCAGCACGGCGGTGAGGACACCGGCCTTGGCGAAGCCGCCGAACAGGCTGAAGTGACCGATCAGCCCGAAGTCCGGGGCGGCGACGAGCTTGTCCGGGACCTCGGGCGTGGTCAGGCCCCAGTTCTTGACGCCGGCGACGGAGTCGATGCCGATCGCGACGAGGGTCATCGTCACGATGCTGATCAGGATCGCGCCCTTCACCTTGCGGGCGAGCAGCGCGACGGTCAGCAGCACGCCCAGGCAGAAGACGAGCACCGGCCAGCCGGTCAGCCGGCCGACGGAGCCGAGCTGCACGGGCACAGTGGTGTGGGCGGCGTCCGGGATCCGGCTGACGAACCCGGCGTCGACGAACCCGATGAACGCGATGAACAGGCCGATGCCGACGCCGATGGCCTGCTTCAGCTGGTGCGGGATCGCGTTCATGATCGCTTCCCGCAGGCCGGTGAGGACCAGCAGACAGATGACCAGGCCCTCCAGGACGACCAGGCCCATCGCGTCGGACCAGCTCATCAGCGGGGCGAGCTGGAAGGCGACGACGGCGTTGAGGCCGAGGCCGGCGGCGATGGCGAGGGGGAGGTTGCCGCCGACCCCCATGACGACCGTCATCACACAGGCGACCAGCGCGGTGGCGGTGACGAGTTGTCCGGTGTCGAGGGAGTGGCCGAACTTGTCCTTGGCGCTGCCCAGGATGATCGGATTCAGGACAAGGATGTAGGCCATGGTGAAGAACGTGGCGAGGCCGCCGCGTATCTCCCGGCCGAACGTGGATCCCCGTTCGGTGATGCGGAAGTACCGGTCGACGCCGTTCCGGGCAGGTGGCGCGGGCTCCCGCCGGCTGTCCACCGTCTGCGTCTCGGTCATGGTCCAACTCCTCGGTGCCTGATGGGCGGGTGCGCGGATGCTGGCTGGATTGTTCCCCCCGTGAACCCTGTTCAGGTTTTCTCCGTGTTACGGAATCGGGTTCGATGGGCCATACGACGTCCGAACCCCCGTACACGTCCGTCGCATCGTCGCTGCTACGCTTCCGGATCTCCGTCCGGGCCCCTCCGGACCTTCACCTGTCATTCGCATGACACCCACAGAGCCGTATCGAGAAGAGGTCACCCGTGGGCACAGTCGTCGACGACGCCGCCTCCGTGGAGTTCCATGCCTTCTTCGACCGCCACTACGCGGAACTCGCCCGGCTGGCCCATCTGTTGACCGGTGAGGCGGACGCCGCCGACGATCTGGCGGCGGACGCCCTGCTGGCCCTGTGGCACCGCTGGGACCGGGTACGCGCGGCCGACCACCCGGTGGCGTACGCGCGCGGTGTGGTCGCCAATCTGGCCCGCACCCGGATCCGCAGCGCGGTGCGCGAGCGCCGGCGGATCGCGCTGTTCTGGTCGCACCGCGAGGAGCGGACCGAGAACCCGGACGTCGCCGGGGTGGTGGACGTCCAGGCGGCGCTGCGCAGACTGCCGTTCCGGAAACGGGCGTGCGTGGTGCTCCGGCACGCCTTCGACCTCTCGGAGAAGGACACCGCGCTCGCGCTCGGGGTGTCGGTGGGTACGGTTAAGAGCCAGACGTCCAAGGGCATGGCCGAGCTGGCCAGGCTGCTCGGCGCCCAGGGTGCGCCGCAGAAGGTGCACGCGGCGATGGTCCGGGGCGGCGAGAGCGGAGGAAGGAACCGATGAGGCAGCAGGACGTGCACGACGAGCTGCGCGCCCGGCTGCACGAGGCGGCCGAGGCCCACGAGCCCGACCGCGCAGCGATGCTGGCCCGGGTGGACCGCGGCATGGCCGCACGACGCAGCATGGCCGCACGACGCGGCATGGCCGCACGGTCCCGCCCCGATCACCGGGCGGTCCGGCCGCCGCTGTTCGGCTGGGTGCGCGTGGTCGGCGCCACCGCGGCGGTCGCCGGGGTGCTCGTCGCCGGCGGATACGCGGTGGCGTCCGCGGTGAAGGAACGGCCCCCGGCGCAGGAGCGCACGGTCGCGGTCTCCCCCACGCCCCGTGCCACGCCGGACCCGACGGCGTCCCGGTCCCCCGCCCGCACCACCGGCCCGGCGCCCGGCGCGGGCACCACCCGTCCCTCCCGGCCGGCCGGCACCCCCTCCTCCCCCGCGGCCCCCTCCACCCGGCCGCCCGTGGCTCATCGCGAGCAGAGCGGGCCGCTGTGGTCGGACGGCTCGGTGGACCTGCACAGCAACGACTTCTGGGCGCAGAGCGACGTCACCCTGAAGACGTCCCGGCCCCTCACCTCCCTCACCGTCCGGCTGAAGGTGGCGCAGACCGGCGGGGTGACGTCGACGGGGGCGTGGCGGTCCCTGCCGGAGGCGGACTTCACCCAGACCGTCCAGGAACAGGACGGCTTCCTCGTCTACGTCTGGACCCTCAAGGAGGGGCGCACGGTACCGGCCGGGCAGTGGGTGTTCGCCGGGCAGTACAACCACCAGCGCGGCGGCCGGGACGCGAAGGACGACAGCTACACCCTCACGGGCACGGCGGACGGCCGCGCGTACACGGTGACCGGCGACTTCGCCGTACACCGGACCGGCGACGGCGGCTAGGGCCCATCTCTCGCCCTGGCCGGCCACCGGCCGCGGCCGGCCGCCTGCCCGGAAGGGGTCAGCCGACGAAGTACGTCGGGTTCGGCAGCTTGTAGGTGCGGCCGGTGTAACCGCCGTCGAGGTCCGAGTACTGGTCGCCGAAGTCGGCGATGATCGTGTACCCGAGGTCGTCCTCGATGTGCTTGCGGGTGCCGGACTTGTACTGCACGGTGGTGCAGTTCCAGGCGCCCGCGGTGGCGCAGTCGCTCAGGTAGGCCGGCGGGTTGGCCTTGTCCTTGAGGAACATGTGGTCGGTGTCGAGGTTCACGTCGGAGCCGACCTTCTTCAGGTTCTCCACGGCACCGGCGCGCTGGGCCTCGCTCAGCCCGGAGTTGTAGAAGACCTCGACGCCCTTGGACGCGGCGTACTGCACCAGCTCGGGGCTGCCGAAGACCTCGGGGCGGTCGGCCTTGTTCACGTAGTCGTTCCACGTGGTGGGGTTGAACGTGTAGTTGTAGCGCTTCTCGTAGTCGAGGCTGAGCAGCAGCGTGTCGTCGATGTCGAAGACGACGGCCGGCTTCTCGCCGTGGCGCAGCGCCTTGCGGGCCGCCTTGTCTATGTAGCGCTTGGCGTCGGCGTCGATGTCGGCCAGGTCCTGCGCGTACGGGCTGTCCGGCGAGGCCTGGTACACGCCGTTGGCGTCGGCGTGGGTGCCGTAGTAGGTGTCGATGTCCTTCACCAGCTGCCCGATGTTGTAGGGCTCGTGGGTGGAGTTCGCCGTCGACTGGTGGGCGGTGGCGGCGCCGGCCCCGAACAGGACGCCGCCGGCCAGGGCGCAGCTCGCGGCGACAGCAGCGATTCGCAGTGTTTTATGCATGACAGGTTTTCTACGCGCGTCACCGTGGGTAGCGCGAGCACCGTTGCCCGATCGATATCAAGCCATCCGGTGAACGGGCCCTCGCCGCCGCTGCGTTGCCGTCGGTTCATCGTGGCGCCGACCGGGAGTCGGTCAGCCCGCGTAGGGGTCCGGCACCCGGCCGGGCCTGGCCAGGAACGCGAAGTCGCAGCCGGAGTCGGCCTGGGTGATCTGCTCGGTGTAGAGGGCGCCGTAGCCGCGCTCGTACCGGGCGGGCGGCGGCGTCCAGGCGGCCTTGCGGCGGGCCAGCTCCTCGTCGTCCACATGGAGGTGCAGGCGGCGGGCGTCGACGTCCAGGGTGATGAGGTCGCCGGTGCGCACCAGCGCGAGCGGGCCGCCGACGTACGACTCGGGGGCCACGTGCAGCACACAGGCGCCGTAGCTGGTGCCGCTCATCCGGGCGTCGGAGATCCGGACCATGTCGCGCACGCCCTGCTGGAGCAGGTGGTCCGGGATGGGCAGCATGCCGTACTCGGGCATGCCCGGCCCGCCCTTGGGTCCGGCGCCGCGCAGCACCAGCACGCTGTCGGCGGTGATGCCGAGCGCGGGGTCGTCGATGGTGCGCTGCATGGTCCGGTAGTCGTCGAAGACGACGGCCGGGCCGGTGTGCTTCAGCAGGTGCGGCTCGGCGGCGATGTGCTTGATGACCGCGCCGTCCGGGCAGAGGTTGCCGCGCAGCACCGCGACCCCGCCCTCGCCCGCGACCGGGTTGCCGCGGGGCCGGATGACGTCGTCGTCGTGCACCCGGGCGCCCGCGAGCTGCTCGCGCAGCGTGTCGTACGAGACGGTCGGCCGGTCCAGGTGGAGCAGGTCCGGGATCCGGGAGAGGAAGCCCGGCAGGCCGCCCGCGAAGTGGAAGTCCTCCATCAGGTAGGTCCGGCCGCCGGGGCGGACGTTGGCGAGGACGGGCACGGTGCGGGCGATGCGGTCGAAGTCGTCCAGGGTGAGCTTCACCCCGGCGCGGCCGGCCATGGCGATCAGGTGGATCACGGCGTTGGTGGAGCCGCCGAGGCCGAGCACGGTGGTGACGGCGTCCTCGAACGCCTCACGGGTGAGGATGTCGCCCAGCCTGCGGTCCATGTGGACCAGTTCGACGATCCGGAGCCCCGCCCTGGCGGCCATCCGGTCGTGCCCGGAGTCCACCGCCGGGATGCTGGACGCGCCCGGCACGGTCACCCCGAGCGCCTCGGCGGCGGCCGTCAGCGTGGACGCCGTACCCATGGTCATGCAGTGGCCGGGCGAACGGGCCAGGCCGCTCTCCAGCTCGGCCAGCTCGCAGTCGCCGATGAGACCGGCGCGCCTGTCGTCCCAGTACTTCCACATGTCGGTGCCGGAGCCGAGCACCTCGCCGCGCCAGTGGCCGGGGAGCATGGGGCCGGCGGGCACGAACACGGTCGGCAGGCCGACGCTCGCGGCGCCCATCAGCAGGGCCGGCGTGGTCTTGTCGCAGCCGCCCATGAGCACGGCGCCGTCCACGGGGTAGGACCGCAGCAGCTCCTCGGTCTCCATGGCGAGCAGGTTGCGGTAGAGCATCGGGGTCGGCTTCTGGAAGGTCTCGCTGAGCGTCGAGACCGGGAACTCCAGCGGGAAGCCGCCGGCCTGCCACACCCCGCGCTTGACGGCCTGGGCGCGGTCCCGCAGGTGCGCATGGCAGGGGTTGATGTCGGACCAGGTGTTGAGGATCGCGACGACCGGCTTGCCGAGGTGCTCCTCGGGCAGATAGCCGAGCTGGCGGGTGCGGGCGCGGTGGCTGAAGGAGCGCAGCCCGTCGGTGCCGTACCACTGGTGGCTGCGCAGCTCCTCCGGCCGCCTGCGGGGGCCGGTCATATGGACCACCCCTCGGCGATGGCGGCCACCTCGGCGCGCTCGTCCTCGGGCAGCAGGCTGCTCGGCGGGCGGACGTCCCGGCGGCACAGGCCGAGTGCGGCGAGGGCCTCCTTGACGACGGTGACGTTGTGGGCGGAGCCGTGCGCGGCGCGCAGTTCCTCGAAGCGCCGGATCCGCTCCCAGACCTTCATGGCGGCCGGGTAGTCGCCGGAGCGCAGCGCTTCGAGCATGGTGCGCGAGAGAGCCGGGGCGACGTTCACGAGTCCGGAGGTGAAGCCGGTGGCGCCCGCCGAGAAGTAGGAGGGGGCGTAGGGCTCGGCGAGCCCGGCGACCCAGACGAAGCGGTCGAGGCCGGCGTCGCGGGCGAAGGCGGCGAACCGGGCGGCGTCCGGTACGGCGTACTTGACGCCGATGACGTTCGGGCAGCGGCCGGCGAGTTCGGCGAGCCGGGCGCCGGGCAGCCGGTCGTGGCGGATGTACGGGACCACGCCCAGCTCTGGCACGGCCTCGGCGACGGCGCGGTGGTAGTCGACCCAGCCGGCGGCCGACCCGTAGGGGTGCACGGGCTGGTGGACCATCACCATCCCGGCGCCGAGGTCCCGGGCGTGCCGGGCGGAGGCGACGGCGGTGGGCACGTCGTGCCCGACCCCGACCAGGATCTCGGCCCGCTCCCCGGCCTCGTCGACGGTCAGCTCGGTGACCAGGCGGCGCTCCTCGGGGGTGAGGGCGTAGAACTCGCCGGTGTTGCCGTTCGGGGTGAGGGTCCTGATCCCGCCGTCGAGCAGGCGGCGCAGCAGGGCCCGGAGGGTGTCCCCGGCGACGGAGCCGTCCTCGGCGAAGGGGGTCACCGGGATGGCCACGACATCGGCAAGGGCCGCCCGTTGGGTCTCGAACGTCATGCTGCTCATGAAGGTCCTTCGGGGAAGGCACGGCGGACGAAGGACGCGATGTGGGCGTGCAGGGCACCAGCGGCGCCGTCGGCGTCACCGTCCAGCGCGAGCCGCAGGATCTCCCGGTGCTCGGCGGCCTCCCGCTCCCAGGAGGGCTCGGCGGCCCAGGCGACGGCGGCGACCAGGGCGGCCTGGTCGCGGACCTCGTCCAGCATCCGGCCGAGCAGCGGGTTGCCGCACGGCAGGTAGAGGGCGCGGTGGAAGTCGCGGTTGGCGAGGGAGCGTTCGGCGGTGTCGGTGGCCCCGTCGGCGCGGGCCAGCGCGTCGCGCGCGGCGTCGAGGGAGGCGCCGCGCCGTACGGCCCGGTGCAGGGCCTCCGGTTCCAGCAGCAGCCGCACGTCGTAGACCTCGCGTGCCATGTCCGCGTCCACCCTGCGCACCGTGACGCCCTTGTACTGGCTCAGCACGACGAGTCCGGTCCCGGCGAGGGTCTTCAGCGCCTCCCGCACGGGGGTCTTGGACACCCCGAACTGTGCGGCCAGCTCGGTCTCGACCAAAGCCTGACCAGGCGTCAGCAGGCCGGTCAGGATGCGGTGTTTGATCGCGTCCAGCACGAACTGCGTCCGGGACGGGATCGGTGTGGGCACAGAGGTCATGCGGCCCTCTCAGATCTCACATATCGCGTCTCATATATGACGTATGAAGTACGACGCGACGAAGGTAGGAGAGGGCCGGGAGTTCGTCAACGCTTCTGACAAAAGAAGTCGGGCGGGGGTTCAGACGGTGCGCGACTCGCCCTCCCGGGCGGTGCCGGTGGGCCGGCCGGCGACGGCGGCGGCGCGTGCGGTGGCCGCCTCGCGGCTCAGCCCGGGACCGACGTGGGTGATGAGCAGCTCGCGCACATGGGCCTCCCGGGCGATCCGGCCGGCGTCCTCCGGCGTCAGATGCACCTGTTCGCCTTCGCGACGCGTGTCGAGGTCGGCCTCGCACAGGAACAGGTCGGCGCGGGCGGCGAGTTCGGTGAGCGCGACACAGGGCCCGCTGTCCCCGGAGTAGGCGAGCACGCTGCCCTGGCACTCGGCGCGCAGTCCGTAGGCCTCGGTGTCGTGGGCGACGGCACGGGCGGTCAGGCGGAGGTTCCAGTGCCGGACGTCATGGCCGTCGTACAGGGGGCGGAAGTCGAAGACATCCTTGAGGAAGCCCGTGTCCGGCCGGCCGAGGAAGCCGGCCAGCCGCTGGGCGCAGTCCTGCGGGGCGTAGAGCGGGATGGGCGCGGCCGGGGCCATCCCGCCGAAGGCGAAGGCGTAGGCGGCGGACAGCAGGTCGGCGCTGTGGTCGGCGTGCAGGTGGGAGATCCAGATCGCGGTGAGCCGCGCGGGATCCGTGTGCCGCTGCAACGCGGCGAAGGTACCGGGACCCGCGTCCACCCACACCTCGGCGCCCCCGCCGGACAGCAGGTATCCGGAGCAGGGCCGGTCGGGGCCCGGGTGCGGGGAGGCGGTGCCGAGGACGGTGAGCGTGAGGGGCATGACAGGGAGCGTACGACGCCTCGCACCGGGCTCCCGACCGAACCCGGCACGGACCTGCGAACCCGGTGCGGATCCGGACGATGGCCACCCTCGGATCGTCAGCGTGCGGCGAGTGCCTCCCGTACCGCCGCCAGGTCCGCGTCCGACGCCAGTCCGGCGTGGTACAGCCGCAGTTCCGTCGCGCCCTCGTCGCGCGCGCGGGCCGCGTCCGCCGCGAGGGTGCGGGGGCTGCCGCCCATGCCGGAGACGACGGTGAGGTTGGCGGCCAGCACGCTGGTGTCGCGGGCGTGCCCGGCGAACGGCGCCAGCAGGGCCGTACCGCCCGTGCACGGCACGACCACGCCGTCGGCGACGGAGAGGATGTGGGCGGGATCGACGCCCGGGTTGGCGCCGCAGTGGTAGGAGACCGGGTCGGCGTGGAGCAGGACCTGGAAGGCGGGGGGTGCGGCGGCGCGGACGGCGGTGACGGCCGCCTCCTGGAGGGTGCGGGCCGCCGTCTCGCGCCACGCGCGCGTGGCGGCCGCCGTCTCCTCGCCGAGCAGCTTGCCGACCGTGGGCCAGCCCTCGTCGTCCGCCGTGCCACGCCACAGCGGCTCCAGCGCGGACCGTACGGCCCGTGCCAGCTCCTCGGCGTCCAGGCCGTGTTCGCCGTAGCCGGCCGCACAGGCGGGGCAGAAGCACAGGGACATCAGGTACTGCCCGGCGTCCCCGAGGGCCACGCCGGAGGTCTTGTCGTGGGCGTGCAGATGCTGGAGTCCGTACCAGCCGAGGGACTCGAGTTCGGTGCCGCGCGCCCCGGGGCGTACGGCGGCCTCGGCGGCGAGGTCGGTCAGGTACGCGCGCGTGGCGGGCTGGGCGATGCAGGGCGCCCAGGGGTAGCGGTCGCCGTAGGCGTTCCGCACGGAGGTGTGGGGGTGTTCGGCGCCCAGGCGGGAGTTGTGGGCGAGCACCACCCAGCTGTGCACCTCCAGGCCCGCCGCCGCGAGCGCCTCGGCCGCCTCGCCGTAGGCGTCGCCGGGGGCCCAGCGGCCGGCCGGGTACGGCCTGAGGGCGCGGCCGGTCCAGCGGCCGTCCGGCGGGTAGAGGACGGCCGCGTGCTCGGCGGTGACGATGCGGTGCTGCGGATGGCGGGGGGTCAGCGCGCGGGTGGAGTGGTAGGCGGCGGCGAGGGTCACCTGCTCGACACCGAGTGCGGCGATGCGCGCGGGGGCCCCGGGGTCCCCGTTGACGTCCCAGGGGTAGAGGAACGCCGACGCCTTCACGCGCCCTCCTCCAGCAGCGCGTACCCCCGCTCGATCAGCCGGGCGAGCTGCTTGACGTGCTCGTCCGCCGGTTCGTGCAGGGGCGGACGGACCTCGCCGACGTCCAGACCGCGCAGCCGTACCCCCGCCTTGACCAGGGAGACGGCATAGCCGCGGCCCTGTGCGCGCAGCTCCACGAACGGGCGGTAGAAGCCGTCCAGGAGGCGGCGGACCGTGGTCTCGTCGCCCGCTTCCAGCGCCCGGTGGTAGGCGAGGGCGAGTTCCGGGGCGAAGCAGAACACCGCCGAGGAGTAGAGGGTGATGCCGAGGGCGCGGTAGGCGAGCTGGGTCTGCTCGGCGGTGGGCAGGCCGTTGAAGTAGAGGAAGTCGCCGGGGACCTCGGTGCGGACGGCGCTGACGATCCGCTGCATGAGGTCCAGGTCGCCGAGGCCGTCCTTGAGGCCGATGATCCCCTCGGTGCGGGCGAGTGCGACCACGGTGTCCGGGGTGAAGACCGCGTTGTCGCGCTGGTAGACGACGACCGGCAGCGGGGTGGCGGCGGCGATCTCCCGGTAGTGCCGCAGCAGGCCCTCCTGTCCGGCGACGACCAGGTACGGCGGCAGGGCGAGCAGCCCGTCGGCGCCCGCCCGCTCGGCGAGGCGGGCGTAGCGGACGGCGAGCGCGGTGCCGTACCCGGCGCCGGCGACGACCGGGACCCGGCCCTCGGCCGCCTCCACGGCCGCCCGGACGCAGTCCTCGAACTCCTCCGGCAGCAGCGCGTGGAACTCGCCGGTGCCGCAGCAGGCGAACACGGCGGCCGCGCCCGCGTCGATGCCCCGGCGCACATGCGCGCGGTAGGCGTCGAGGTCGGGCGAGCCGTCGGAGCCGTAGGCCGTGACGGGGAAGAAGAGCGGCCCGCGGGGGTCGCGGAGCCGGGCGGCGAGCGGGGCAGGCGTCACGGGCGCTCCCTGTGTGCATGTTTCTGATCGTCGTCTATATTTCTGAACGATCTCACGCTAAGGGCCCACCAGGGAGCCGGTCAAGCACCCGAACGGGCATCCCGGCAGCGGATTTGCCCCTGTCACGGCACACTTGACGGGGCATGCGGGCGCTCCCTAGCGTGTCCACGCATGTGAATTCTGTCCACGCATGCGGCCGTCGGTGTCGAGGAGACGGCCCTGGAGGCCAAGGAGACCGAGGATGCCCGCTCCCCGTACCGTTCTGCTCACCGGTGCCGCCGGCGGGCTCGGCACCCTGATGCGGTCCCTGCTGCCGGAGTACGGCTACACCCTGCGCCTGTTCGACGTGCGCCCCATCGAGGACGCGCCGGACGCGATCACCGGCGACCTCACCGACCCGGCGGCGGTGCGCGAGGCGGTGCGGGGCGTGGACGCGGTCCTCCATCTCGCGGGCATCTCCCTGGAAGCCCCCTTCGACAAGATCCTCCGGTCGAACATCGAGGGCACGTACCACCTCTACGAGGCCGCCCGCCAGGAGGGCGTGCGCCGGATCGTCTTCGCCTCCTCCAACCACGCCGTCGGGTACACCCCGGCCCCGCGCGCGGGCGAGCCGCCGATCCCGGTGGACACCCCGCACCGCCCGGACACCTTCTACGGCCTGTCGAAGGCCTTCGGCGAGGACCTGGCCCAGCTCTACTGGGACAAGCACGGCCTGGAGACCGTCTCGGTGCGCATCGGCTCCTGCTTCCCGGAGCCGACCACCGTGCGCATGCTCTCGGTGTGGATGAGCCCGGCCGACGGCGCCCGGCTCTTCCACGCGGCCCTGACCGCCGAGCAGGTCGGCCACACCGTGGTCTACGGCTCCTCCGCCAACACCCGCCTGTGGTGGGACCTCGGCAGCGCGCGGGCGCTCGGCTACGAACCCCGGGACGACTCCGAGCCGTACGCCGAGAAGCTGATCGCCGAACAGGGCGAGCTGGACCCGGACAACCCGGCCCACCGGAACCTGGGCGGGCACTTCGTCACCGACCCGCCCATCTGGCCGTACTGAGCCGCGGGCCGGATCCGCCGGGTAAGGGAACGGTAAAGCGGGCTCGTTCGTTCACCCGGCATGACAGCTATGACCCCAGGCTCGAACATCCCTCTGCCGGCCGCCCGCGTGACGGTGGACGTCACCGCCCCGGTGCGGCTCGACGTGTCGGGCCTGCTGCTCACCGCCGACGGCAAGGTGCGTTCGGACGACGACTTCATCTTCTACAACCAGCCGGCCGGGCCCGGCGTGACCTACCGGTCCGGCGGCGGTGCCGGGCCGGACGCGATCACGGTCGACACCGGCGCGGTCCCGCCGGACATCGAGAAGATCGTGGTCACGGCCAGCCCGGACGCCGCCGGGCAGACCTTCCAGGGCATCGAGCCGACGGCCACCCTCCACGACGCGGACACCGGCGCGGTGCTGGCCACGTTCACCCCGCCCCGGCTCGGCACCGAGACCGCGCTGGTCGTGGTGGAGCTCTACCGCCGGGGCGGCGGCTGGAAGGCCCGCGCGGTCGGTCAGGGATACGCCGACGGCCTGGCCGGCATCGCCACCGACTTCGGGGTGACGGTGGAGGAACCGGCAGCCCCTGCGACCCCGGCCACCCCGGCCGCCCCCGCACCGGCAGCTCCCGCGGCCCCGGCCGCCCCCGCCCCCGGTGCCGGGAAGGTCAACCTGGACAAGGGCCGGGTCAGCCTCCAGAAGAACCAGACGGTGTCGCTGGTCAAGGGCGGCCGCCCGCTGCTGTCCCGGGTGCAGATGGGCCTCGGCTGGGAGCCCGCGTTCCACGGCAGTGACATCGACCTGGACGCCTCGGTCATCGCCTACGGCCCGCAGCGCGACCATGTGGACAGCTGCTACTTCGGCAAGCTGACCGTCCTGGACGGCGCGATCAGCCACTCCGGGGACAACCTCACCGGCGAGGGCGCGGGCGACGACGAGGTGATCACGGTCGACCTCGGCCGGCTCCCCCAGCAGGTCACCGGCCTGGTCTTCACGGTGAACTCCTTCTCCGGCCAGAAGTTCACGGACGTCGCCAAGGCCTACTGCCGGCTGCTCGACGCCTCGACCGGTGAGGAGCTGGTCCGCTTCGACCTCACCCACGCCGAGCCGCACACGGGCGTGATGATGGCCAAGCTGGTCCGCCAGCTCTCCGGGGAGTGGGACATGACCGCGCTGGGCGAGTTCGTGGCGTCCCGGACGGTGCGGACCATGGTGGAGCCGGGGGCGCGGGCGTTGTAGCCCGCCCCACGGGAGGGGTGCGGCAGCGACCGGCGTGACCGCTGCGCTACGGCCGCAACCCCTCCACCAGCAGCGACAGATACCGCCCGAGCTGCCGCCCCTGCCCGCCCGCCAGCTCGGAGGCCGTGGCGACCCCGTGGGCCAGCCGCAGCAGCTCGATCGGTTCCAGGTCGGCCCGCAGGGCACCCTCCGCCCGGGCCGCCGCCACCAGGCGGGTCGCGGCGCCCTGCACCGCCGTACCGCACGGCGTCACCGCGGCCGGGCCGCCGTCCGTGACCGCCGAGCCCAGCAGGGCCCGCATGCCGCGCACCTGGATGGTGGCGACGCACAGCTCGTGCAGCCACTCCAGCAGCGCCTCGCCCGGCGGCAGCTCCTGCGCCAGCTCGTCGGCCCGCCGGCCCAGCGCCTCGATCCGGTCGACGTACGCCGCCTGCAACAGCGCCTGCCGGGTCGGGAAGTGCCGGTAGAGCGTCCCCGAGCCGACGCCCGCCCGCTTGGCGATGTCATCCAGCGACGCGTTCTCCCCATGCTCGGCGAAGGCCTCCGCCGCCACCCTCAGCAGCCGCTCGTAGTTGCGCCGAGCGTCCGCGCGCATGGGCCTGATCTGCGTCATCCACCCACTCCTTGCCGCCGTGGCCCTCTGCGCATGCTAGCCACAAAGGGCGCCCGGGGGCCGCGGCCGGCGGTGCGGGGAGCGGTTACCGCTGCTGCCGCCTCCACGGCCCGGTGATGGCGAGCATGATCCCGGGCTCCTGGATGTTGGCGAACAGGGTGCTGCCGTCGGGCGAGAAGGTGACGCCGGTGAACTCGCTGTACTCGGGCTCCTCGGCCGTGCCGATGTTCAGCTCGTTGCGGGCGATCGGGTACGTACGGCCGCTGTCGGTGGCGCCGAACAGATGCTGGACGCCCTCGCCGTCCTCGGCGATGACCAGTCCGCCGTACGGCGAGACGGTGATGTTGTCCGGGCCGTCGAAGGCGCCGTCCGCGGCCGGGTCCGGGTTCACCCCGAGGAGGACCTTCAGGGTGAGGGTGCGGCGCCGGGGGTCGTAGAACCAGACCTGGCCGTCGTGCTGGACCGGGCTCTCCGCGCGGGCGTAGGACGAGACGATGTAGGCGCCGCCGTCGCCCCACCACATGCCCTCCAGCTTGCGGGCGCGGGTGACCTGGCCGTCGGTGAACTGCTTGCGCACCGACACGCTGCGGGCGTCACGGTCGGGGACGTCCACCCAGTCCACGCCGTAGACGGTGCCGGTCCTGGTGGCGCGGGACAGGTCGTCCACGTAGCGGCCGCCGGAGTCGAAGCAGCGGAAGGCCTGGAGCACACCGGCGTCGTCGGCGAGGGTGCGCAGCCTGCCCCGGCCGTGCCGGAAGCCCTCCGGCGGGGTCCAGCGGTACAGCAGGCCGTTGGGGCCGGCGGCGTCCTCGGTCAGGTACAGATGGCCGCGCCGGGGGTCCACCACGACGGCTTCGTGGGCGTACCGGCCGAGCGCCTTGACCGGCTGGGGGTCGCGGCCCGCCCGGCGGTCGGCGGGGTCGACCTCGAAGACATAGCCGTGGTCCTTGGTCATGCCGTTCTGGCCGGCCTTGTCCTCGGTCTCCTCGCAGGTCAGCCAGGTGCCCCAAGGTGTCCTGCCGCCGGCGCAGTTGGTGGAGGTGCCGGCGATGCCCACCCACTCCGCCACCTGATCGCGGCGGACCTCGACGACCGTGCAGCCACCGGCGGCGGCGGGGTCGTAGACCAGGCCCTCGACGAGCGGGACCGGGTGCGCCCAGGCGGAGCGCGGGCCCTTCAGCTCGTGGTTGTTGACGAGCAGGGTGGCGCCCCGCGGGCCGTCGAAGGCGGCGGTGCCGTCGTGGTTCGACGGGGTGAACTCGCCGGACTCCAGCCGGGTCCTGCCGCTGTAGGTGACGACCCGGTAGGAGAAGCCCGCGGGCAGGGCGAGGATGCCCTCGGGGTCGGGGAGCAGCGGGCCGTAGCCGACCCCGCCCGGGCCGCCGTGTCCGGACTCCGTGGCGGCGAGGGCGCCGGGCGCGCTGGCCAGGGCGCCGACGCTGCCCGCCAGGGCGATCCCGGCACCGCTGAGCGCTGAGGTTCTGGCGAAGTCCCTGCGGGTGAGCGACATGGTGTCTCCTGAGACGGTGGGAGTGCCGTGGAGGGTGGCGGACCTCGGTGCGCCGCACACGCTCCCGCCCACGTCTGAACACCGGCTGAACACGGGGGTACTTCAGCGGTCCTTGTTCAAGAAACCGTATGCACGGCCCCATGACTTCCTTTTCCGCTGCGTGGACCCCGGTGGCCCCCGTGGGCTCAGCCCGCCTGCTGCGAACGGGCCTTGAACGCGGCCTTCCGCGCCTCCTTCGCCACCTTCTTGTCCGGGTGCAGCCGGCCCATCGCCTCCAGCACATCGGCCGTCGCCGGGTGGTCCACCCGCCACGCCGTCGCGAAGAACCCGCTGTGCTGCGAGGCCAGTCCGGCCACCAGCGCCCGCAGTTCCTCGGAGTTGCCCTCGGCCTGGAGCTGCGCCGCCACGGTGTCGATGGTCAGCCAGAACACCAGGTCCTCGGAGGGCGCGGGCACCTGTGCGGCGCCCCGCTCGCTCAGCCACACCCGGGCCAGACCGCCCAGCTCCGGGTCGTCCAGCACCTCGCGCAGCGCGGGCTCGGCCTCCGCGCCGACCAGGGACAGGGCCTGCTGGCAGCGCAGCCGGCGCAGCGGCGCGCCCGGATCCGCACCGCGCGCGGCGGACAGCAACTCACGGGCGGCGACGAGCGGTTCCCGCAGTTCCAGCCACTGCTCGGTCTCGGCCCGGGCGGCGGACTGCCCGAACCGCGCGGTGCCGTCGAGCAGCACGTCGGCGCCCTTGTCGGCGAGTTCACCGACGGCCGGCGCGTCGAAGCCGGCCTCCAGCAGCCGGGCCCGCAGACCGTAGGCGCCGAGCGGGGTCAGGCGGACCATGCCGTACCGCGCGACGTCGTCCTCCCCCACCGGTACGGCGGGCTCCTCGTCGGCGTCGGCCATCAGCTCCTCGTCC
Organism: Streptomyces sp. NPDC127190; assembly: GCF_042672505.1. Taxonomy (NCBI): domain Bacteria; kingdom Bacillati; phylum Actinomycetota; class Actinomycetes; order Kitasatosporales; family Streptomycetaceae; genus Streptomyces; species Streptomyces sp. NPDC127190. The sequence goes on along the minus strand of NZ_JBHXVE010000009.1, from coordinate 132,592 downwards.
ACCGGCCGGTACTCCACGAGCCCGACCGGCTCCAGCATCCGGAACTGGTCGTCGAGCCGCATCATCGCGTCGGAGACCTGCTCCAGGACGTCGTTGGTGGGCTCGCCCATGTCGTCGGGCACGATCATGGAGGCGGCGAGCGCGGGCAGCGGGACGGGACCCTCGCCGGGGCCGTCCTCACTGACGGTCAGCAGATAGAGGTTGCCGAGGACGCCGTCGAGGAACTCCGCCTCGGCCTCCGGGTCCCAGTCGAGTGACGAGAAATCGACCTCGCCGCCCTCCTCCATGGCGTCGACCAGACCGTCCAGGTCCGGCACGCTCGCGTCGGCGAGCACGGTCTCCAGCGCGGCCAGCCACACGGTGAGCACATCGGCCGGGGAGCCCCCGGTGAGCAGCTTCAGATCCTCGCCGGCCCGGACGGTGCCGGCCGCCTCGTCCACGATCTCCACCAGCCCGGCGTCCACCGCGACCCGCCAGGCCTCGCTGGCGTACGCGGCGGCGTCGTCACCGGACAGCCCGAGCAGTTCGGCGGCGGCCGGAAGCTGCTCCTCCACCAGTCCCCCGCCGACGTCCACCCGGGTGTCGGGCCCGGCCCAGCGGGCGAGACGGGCGGCCCGGGAGAGCAGGGGCGTGGACAGCGCGGCGCGCGCCAGCTCCGGTTCGGGGTGCAGCCGTACGGGCGGCAGGGGGGAGCTGTCTGACATCGGCTGGTTCTCCTCGGACCGTGAAAGGACTCAGCCGCTCAGCCTAGACGGATTTCCACCCATGCCGCCCGGTTCATCTCCCCGTCGGCCGCCGTACATGGCTGAAACCTTGACAACTACCCGTGCCAGGCAGGAGATTGACGCGCGTAGAGGTTCGGGGGACAACTGTTCACTCGGCTCTACGCGTGTCACAGAGGGCGACGAGCCCCGCACGCTCCCGTTCCACCCTCGTCCCGGCGCATCGTCACGTCCCCGGAGGGAACCCTTGCCGAGCAGGTCTTCCGCGCGCCTCGCCGCGCTCACCGTCGCCGCTGTGTGCAGCGCCGCGTCCGCCGTCGTCCTCACCTCCCCGGCGCACGCCGACTCCGTGCGCATCCACGACATCCAGGGCACCACCCGGATCTCGCCGTACGCCGGACAGCAGGTGACGAACGTGCCGGGCATCGTCACGGCCACGCGCGCCTACGGTTCCTCCAAGGGCTTCTGGATGCAGGACCCGAACGCGGACGACGACCCGCGCACCAGCGAGGGCGTGTTCGTCTTCACCAGCTCCGCGCCGAAGGTGGCCGTGGGCGACTCGGTGACGGTGACCGGCACGGTCTCCGAGTTCACCCCGGGCGGCACCTCGTCCGGCAACCAGTCGGTCACGGAGATCACCAAGCCGGCCGTCACCACCGTCTCCAAGGGCAACGCGGTCCCGGCGCCGGTCGTGCTCGACGAGGACTCGGTCCCGGACGTGTACGCCCCCGAGGGCGACCCCGCGGCCGGCGGCTCGATCAACGGCCTGACCCTGGACCCGTCGGCGTACGCCCTGGACGCCTACGAGTCCCTGGAGGGCATGAACGTCCAGGTCACCGATGCCCGCGTGGTCGGCGCCACCGACCCGTACAGCGAGCTGTGGGTCACGGTGAAGCCGGACGAGCACACGAGCAGCCGCGGGGGCACGGTCTACGGCTCCTACGACTCGCAGAACACCGGCCGGCTCCAGATCCAGACCCTGGGCCCGACCGCCTCCTTCCCGAAGGCCAACGTCGGCGACACCCTGGAGGGCACCACCACCGGCCCGCTGGACTTCAACCAGTTCGGCGGCTACACCCTGGTGGCCAACCAGCTCGGCACGCTGGAGAGCGGCGGCCTGGAGCGCGAGACGACCCGCAAGCAGTCCCGCCGCGAGCTGGCGCTGGCGACGTACAACGTCGAGAACCTCGACCCGTCCGACACCACCTTCGCCGCACACGCCGCCGCGATCGTGAACAACCTCCAGTCGCCGGACATCGTGTCCCTGGAGGAGATCCAGGACGACAACGGCGTCACCGACGACGGCACGGTCGACGCGAGCGCGACGGTGAACAAGCTGATCGACGCGATCGTGGCGGCCGGCGGCCCGAAGTACGACTGGCGCTCGATCGACCCGGTCAACGACCAGGACGGCGGCCAGCCCGGCGGCAACATCCGCCAGGTGTTCCTGTTCAACCCGGAGCGGGTGTCCTTCGTGGACCGGCCGGGCGGCGACTCCACCACCGCGGTGGGCGTCACCAAGGTGAACGGCAAGGCCGAGCTGACCGCCTCGCCGGGCCGGATCGACCCGGCGAACGCGGCCTGGAAGGACAGCCGCAAGCCGCTGGCCGGCGAGTTCGTCTTCCGCGGCAAGACGGTCTTCGTGATCGCCAACCACCTCACCTCCAAGGGCGGCGACCAGGGGCTGACCTCCCAGTACCAGCCGCCGACGCGCAGCTCGGAGATACAGCGGCACGCGCAGGCCACCGAGGTCAACGCGTTCGTCAAGGACATCCTGGCCGTCCAGAAGAACGCGAACGTCGTCGCGCTCGGCGACATGAACGACTTCGAGTTCTCCGAGACCGCGAAGATCCTGGAGGGTGACGGCGAGCTGTGGTCGGCGATCAAGTCGCTGCCGCGGAGCGAGCGGTACACCTACGACTACCAGGGCAACGAGCAGGTGCTGGACCAGATCCTGGTCAGCCCGGCGATCCGGCGCGGCTGCGACCTCGACTACGACAGCGTGCACGTCAACGCCGAGTTCAACGACCAGATCAGCGACCACGACCCGCAGGTGCTGCGGTTCCGTCCGTGATGAGGTGGCAGGGCGTCCGTCCGTGATCGGACGGCGGGGCGTCCGTTCCTGACAGGTGGCGGGGGGGGGGCGGCGGCGCGGGGGGGGGCGGGCCCCCCCCGCCGGGACCCCCGGGGGCGACCGGGGCGGGGCGAGGGGGGGGGGGGGTCGTCCGTACGTGCCGGGGGGGGGCGCGGCCGGCCGGGGGCGCCCCCCCCCCCCCCCGCCGGCTCATGACCGCCGGTCGACCCGGTGCGAGATCGCGGTCGCCGGTCCATCCGGCACCGGATCACACGGTCACTGGTCCATCCGGCGCCAGATCACGGCAGCCGCGACGACGGAGGCGGCCGCCGCCCCGGCGATCAGCACCGGCCGCGGGTTCCGCAGCGCGGCGCCCACCATGGAGCGCACCGGCCGCGGCACCCGCACGTCGTGCTCGATGTCGTGCGCGGTGTGCAGCGTCCGTTCCTGAAGGGCGTGTCCGCCGCGGCCGGCCTGCTCCCGGGCGAGATGCCCGGCCTTCATCATCCGCTCCTGGGCGCCGTGCCCGGCCTTCGCCATCCGTTCCTGGGCGCCGTGCCCGGCCTTCACCGCCCGGTCCTGCATGCCGTGTCCGGCCTGGGCGGCGCTCATGCGCAGCTGGACGGTCATGGCGCCTGCCTTGTCCCGCAGATCGGCAGCCCGGGCCCGGGCCCGGCCCCCGACCTCGGTCCGGCCCATCAACCGGTCGACGGTGTCGCCGAGTTGATGCCTGGCCTGCTCCATCTGCCGCCGCAGTTCGTCGGGGCCCTTGGCACCCGAGCCGTGCGGGAACTTGTGCGTCATCGATGTGCCCTTTCCCTGAGAGCCTCCGCGGGGGCCGGCGCCGCGGCAGAGCGCTGGCGGCCGACTCCTCCTCGGTGACCGCCTCCCTTCCGTCCGTACGGACATCGGGTACCCCGGCCGGAGGCCGTCAGCCCCGGCCAAGGCCGCCCGGGCCGCGTTCCGCGAGCCGGGCGAGCTGGGTCTGGAACCAGTCGAGCCGCGCCTGCAACAGGGCGGCCTCGGCGACGAGTTCCGGCACGCCCGGCTCGGCCGCGCCGCCCGGCTCCGCCGCCGGGACCGCCGTACCGCCGCCCTGTGCCGACACCCGCAGCCCCGATCCGGCCAGCCGGGCGAAGCCCGGGAGCGAGACGGCGGTACGGCCGCCCGCGCAGCCCGCGCAGACCGGGACCAGGGCCCGCCAGCCGGGCCGCCCCCAGTCGGCGTCGGCGAGCGCGACGGCCACGGCGCCGCAGCCGCAGGGGCCCGCGGTGGCGGTGCGCACCCGCTGCCGGGCGTAGCGGAAGCCGCGCTCGAAGCGGATGTAGGCGCCGAGCACGGCGACCTCCAGCAGGAGCGCCGTGCGGTGCTCGGTCGTACACAGCAGGGCCTCGGCGGCCGTACGGTCGTGGAGGCAGTGGAAGCCGCAGTCGCACCGCCGCGCGGGCGGGCGGTGTCTGCGGCCGTAGACACAGGAGGCGTCGGCGAGCACGGCGTACGGCAGCGCACCGCCGAGCGACACTCCGGTGAACCCGGCCCGGGTGCCGTCCTGGGACAGCACCGGGTGGGCGATCTTGTAGCCGGTCGGCGGCTCCGTCGGGCGTTCCGCCGGGAGCCGCAGTCTCATCGGGCGGCCGGGACCTCTTCGCGGGCCGGCGCGGCCGGTTCGGTGCGGACGGTCTCACCGGCGCTCTCGCCGGTGGTCTGCGGGGCCGTCTCCTCGGGGAGCGGGGTCCGCTCCTCGGCGACTCCGGTGGCCAGTGCCTTGCCGAGCTTCATGGTGCCTCCCATGGGTGACGTCGGTGACCCTCCGGCCATAGTGACCCATGAGGTGGCGGGTTGGACATAGGACCTTGCGTCTCCTTAGCAGTGCTTATCTACAACCCGTAGAAGATTTAAGTGGAGCTTTATTCTCTCGGTGCCGAGACTGCCTTCATGACCATGACCATGACCACGACCACGAGCACCCGCACGCCCCCGCCCTTCGGCCGCACCCTGTGCGCGATGATCACCCCCTTCACCGAGACCGGGGCGCTCGACCTCGACGGAGCCCGAAGCCTGGCCGTCCGGCTGGTGGCGGCGGGCTGCGACGGCCTGGTGCTGAGCGGCACCACCGGCGAGTCGCCGACCACCACGGACGAGGAGAAGACGCGGCTGGTCGCGGCCGTACGGGAGGCGGTCGGCGACCGGGCCGCGCTGGTCGCGGGGGTGGGCAGCGCCGACACCCGGCACACGGTCGAGCTGGCGCTGGCGGCCGGCCGAGCGGGGGCCGACGGGGTGCTGGTGGTGACGCCGTACTACAGCAGACCCCCGCAGGACGCGGTGGCCGCGCACTTCCTGGCGGTCGCCGACGCGAGCGAGGTGCCGGTGATGCTCTACGACATCCCGGGCCGCACCGGCACCCGGATCGAACCGGACACAATGACCGGCCTCGCCGCGCACCCCCGGATCGTGGCCGTGAAGGACTGCTCGTACGACTTCCTCGGCACCCAGCAGGTGCTGGCCCGGACGGACCTGGCCTACTACGCCGGCTGCGACGAGCACATCCTGGCGCTGTACGCGATCGGCGCGGCCGGCTGTGTGAGCACGGTCGCCAACGCCGCGCCGGGCCATGTCGCCGCGATCCTGGACGCCTTCGACGCGGGCGACACCGCCCGGGCGCGGGACCTCCAGCTGGCGGCCACCCCGCTGATCGAGGCGATGATGGCCGCGGGTCTGCCCGGCACGGTCACCGCCAAGGCGCTGCTGGGCCGCCTGGGACTGCCCGCGGGGCCGGTGCGCGCCCCGCTGCTGCCCGCCGGCCCGGAGACGGCCGACGGGCTGCTGGCCCACCACCGGGAGCTGCCGGCGCTGTGATCGGCGCCGCCGGACAGCTCCCGGTAGCCGTTGAGCCGGGCGGATCGACGAGCGGGAGGCCTGGGTACGGCGGGTGCCGTACCGGCGGCGGATCAGCCGCTGCCGCTAGGGCCTGCGGACGAACCTCCGGCGGCCTCCCTCGCCCGTCCGTCCCCGGGGCGCGGCAGGCGCCAGTCTCCCACCAGCACGAACGGCGCCCAGTAATGGGGATGCCGGAAGGGGAACGCCCGGTCCTCCTCGCTCAGCCCGGCGGCGGCCAGGGCCTCACGGCGCTCCTCCGCCTCCAGCGCCGCGTCCCGCAGGGCGGGATCGGAGCTGACGGCCAGCGCGGCACGGGCCGTGGCGAAGTCCGTGCTCAGGGCCGCCGAACCGATCCGCAGGGCGCGCCGGGTGGCCGGTTCCGCCCCGGTCAGGCCCCCGGCCGTGTCCGGTGCGGTCAGGTCCGCCACCTGCTGCCGGGTCAGGGAGCGGACCCGGAGCACCGCGTCGCGCAGCGCGTGGGCGAGGGAGGCGGGAGCGCCGTCGGACGCGGCGGCGCCCAGACGTTCGTAGAAGGCGCGCATCAGCAGCGAGGTGGACAGGTCGTCCACCGACCACTGGCTGACGATCACGGAGGCCGCGCCGGCGGTGAGGAAGCTGCGGACCAGCCCGGTCAGTTCGTCGCCGGGGCGCATGCCGTTGACCCCGCTGGTGCAGCAGCTCAGCACGACGAGGGCGGCGGAGAGCCGGGCACCGCGCAGATCGGCCGCGCCCAGTATCTGCCGCTCGCGGCCGTCGGCGGCCCGGGCACCGCCCAGGACGATGCCCACCGCCCCGTCGGCGGTGTCCAGGATGCCGTGGGCGGCCAGATGGACCAGCCCCGGCGGGGACTGGGTGCGCAGCAGGGCGTCGGTGACCAGGCGCTTGGACACGTCCTCGCCGAGCACCGGGGGGATGCCCAGTTGCCGGGCCACCGTCACGGCCTCGATGCGGGCGTGGGCGAGGTCGCCTCCCGGGTCCCCCACCACCAGCGGCTCGCCGGACGCCTGCGGCGCGCTGCTGGACAGCCGGCGCACGAGCAGCGAGGCGCTGGGCGCGTAGCAGACCGGGTTGCGCAGCCCCAGCGGCACGCCCGCGACCTCGAGGACGTGCAGCGGGACGTCGTGCAGCGCACCGTGCGGGACGAGCGCGATCAGTTCGTCGGCCGGCACCGCGGCGAGCGGTGCGACGAGCGGTGCCGCGGCCCGTTGCAGCCGCTCCAGGTCCACCGTGCGGAAGTCGAAGCGGGTGCCGCGCACGGCGGCGTCGAGGACATCGCCGATCTCGTACAGGTCGACCTCGATGGTGACCGCGCGGGGCTCGGCGCCCGCGCCCGAGGTGAAGAGCAGCACCCGGCCGCTGTCGAGGACGTGGTACAGGGCGATGTGCGCGGCCCCGCCGACGGCCTCGTGCAGCCGCTGCCAGCCGACCGGCTCCACACCCTGCCGGCGCATCGCCTCCACCTGCGCGCGGTCAAGGTCCCGGGTGAGCGCCTCGTGGTCGTTGCGGAGGCGGTGGCGGATGTCGCTGGTGTCGATGCGGGTGGTCGGCGTGTGGACGCGGAACCCCTCGGGCAGCTCCCGGCTGCCGCCGTAGCGGCCTTCGAGCAGCAGCAGCCGGGCCACGTCGGCGGCGGTGTAGGGGGTGGTGAGCGCGTCGAGCCAGTCCAGTTCCTCCTGCCGTTCCCGCTGGGCGGTGACCAGCGCGTCGACCTCGGGGTCCGCCAGCGCGTCCTCGTCGAGAAAGGCGCGGGCGCGGGCCCGTTCGGCGAAGTCGAAGGCCGCCAGGGTACGGCCCGCCGCGAGGCACGCCTCGATCGCCGTGCGGTACAGCGGGACGGCGGTTCCCGACCACGCCATCCGCAGTTCCCAGCGGGACAGGTTCAGCCGGCTCTCCTCGGCCCGGGCGACCAGCCGGACGACCAGGTCGGCCGCCTCCGCCGCGTTGCCCCGGCCCAGCTCCACCCGACTGCGCAGCAGCTCGAAGGCCAGCCCGTACTCCGTGGCGGCGGACGCCGCCGCGTCCAGCAGCTCCAGGGCCTCGTCCCAGCGTTCGTGCAGGAGGCAGAGCTGCGCCCGCATCGTCAGCAGGGCCGGCCGCTGCCAGTCCGCCGCGTACTCGGTGGCGAGGTCCAGGTAGCGGGTGGACTCCGCGAAGTCGTCCACCACCAGGGTGGAGAAGGTGGCGTGCGCCCCGGCGTGCCGGGCACCCTGCTCCGTGGTCAGGGCCGTGGTCAGCAGCTCCGCGGCCCGTTCCCACTGCCCGGCGTCGCGCAGGATCTGGGCCAGGCTCGTCACGCCCGTCACCGACAGGCCCGGCGCGACCACGGTACGGCCGTCCTCCTCGACGAAGACCCAGGAGCCGTCGCCGATCTCCTCCGCGGCCGCCCGTACGTCACCGGAGCGCGCGGTGAAGATGATCCGCAGGCCGCGCAGTACGTTGATGTACTCCTTGGCGCCGATGCCGTAGACGTCCAGGTACTCCAGCTCCATCCAGGCCACCTGGTCCTGGGGATGGTCCAGCGTCCTGAGATTCGCGGTCATGGGCTTCGCGAGCAGCAGCGTCATGCCGTCGGCCCGGTCGAGATGGGCGGCGACGGCGTCCAGGTCCTGCACCCTCAGCAGTGCGTCCGCGATCGCCAGGCTCGTCCGGGCGGCGCTCACCGGGAACCCCGCGGCCTCGAAGGCGAGCTGCACGGACTCCCAGATGTCCGCCGCCTCCCGCCACTTCCCCTCGCCGACGAGCATGCCGGCCTCGTAGTGCCCGACCAGGGCGGGACGCAGCTGCGGCACCGCGGACAGCCACGGCGGTTCCAGGTCCAGCAGGGCGGTCACGGCGGCCGCGTCCAGGAAGCGCGAGGCACCGAACATGCGGTCCAGCAGCCAGACCAGTGCCCCGGTCGCCTCCCCCTCCGGGTCGCCCCCCTGTTCGGCCGCGCACAGGACCGCCCTGCCCAGCGCCTTCAGTCCCGACATCAGGTCGATGCTCTGGGAGTCGCCCTCGCCCGGGTCCATCCGCACACAGCTGAGCCCCAGCAGCAGATACGTCCGCCAGGCGGTGTGGCCCGCGGCCACGGCGGCGCGGAGATCGGCCAGTGCGCGGCGCGGGCGCTCGGCCTGGAAGTGGGCCAGGCCGCGCACCGCCAGGGGCCGGGCCCGGCCGGGCAGCCGCTCCACCATCTCGTCGAGGATCTCGACGGCCGTCTCCGGGGCGTGCTCCCGGGACGCCAGGCGTTCCAGGACGTCGAGGGCCTCGTCATCGCGGCCCCCGCGCAGCAGGAGGCGGGCGTGCAGCTCCAGCACACCGGTGCTCGGCTCGGGTGCTCGCTCGCACTCCGCGAGCGCACCCTCCAGATCCCCGCGGCGCTCGCACAGCTCGGCACGCAACGCGTGCCCGGCGGTGCGGGCGGCGACGGACGGCCGGGCGAGGAGCCGTTCGGCATCGGCCGCGGTCGGCTCCGTACGCCCACGCTCCAGGTTGATCAGCGCCCGCTCGGTCAACGCGACGTCGATCTGCCGGGCAACGGAATCGGGCAGCGGGCGAGGGGCGTTGACGGGGTCGGAGGGTATCGCCGCCGGCCCGGAAGACGTCGCAACCGCCGGCCCGGAGGGCGTCACGGCCGGCCCAAAGGGCACCACACCGGCCCCGGAGGGCGTCGCATCCGGCCCGGAAGGCGTCGCAACCGCCGGCCCGGAAGGCGTCGCAACCGCCGGCCCGGAAGGCGTCGCAACCGCCGGCCCGGAAGGCGTCGCAACCGCCGGCCCGGAGGGCGTCACGCCGGGCCCGGAGGGCACCACACCGGCCCCGGAGGGCGTCGCAACCGGCTCTGCGGCAGGCTCTGCGGAACCGCCGGAGGCCCCCGCTTCGAGTGCCTCGCCGATGCGTATCACCTCGCCGAACTCGGCCACGGCCGCGTCGAGGTGGCCGTTCACCACGAGCGCGCGGGCGTGATGGACGCGGAACCGCAGCTCCTCCGGCGCGGCCGCAGCGGCGCGGGCCCACGCTTCCAGGGCGCCCTCCGGTTCCCCCGTCTCCGACAGGCACACCGCGAGGTTGTTCCAGGCGAAGGCGCTGCCGGGCGCCACCTCCAGCCAGGCACGGTAGGCGGTCACGGCGTTGGGATAGTCCTCGAGGAGGATCAGGGCGTGCGCCCGCACGCGCAGCGACTCGAACCGTCCCGGCGCGAGGGCCAGGGCGTGTCCGGCCGCCTCGGCAGCCGCTTGCGGTGCGTCCTGGAGAAGCTCGTTGGCGAGTTCGGCCCATGCCAGGGCGAGCTCCTCCCCGGTGACCCCGCTGGCAGACACCCCGTCGGCTCTCTCGTACGCCGCCTGCGCCAACTCCAGGAACTCCTGGGCGAGATGGAGTTCACCAGCCGTCAGATACGCCCTCGCCGCCTGCATCGCGGCCGGCCATGTGTACTCGTGCCGCTGCGCGCCCTCGGACATGACCGTGGCCTGGGCGAGGAGCACGGCCGCCGGACGCCAGCGGTTCAGCCGTGCAAAGACGCCGGAGACCTGGACCAGGGTCCAGAAACACAGCCAGCCGCTCTCCTGTCGGGCGGCGAGTTCCGCTGCGGAGCGGCACCAGGCGAGCGCGGCCTCCTCCTCGTCCTCCGCCTCCGCGAGGAGCACCCGCAGATGCACCGCGTGCTCGGTGCTTCCGGTCAGGGTGGCCAGCGCCTCGCCCTGCCGGACGATCGGCAGCGCCTCCTGTGGTGCGCCCTGCTCGATCAGCGCCTCGGCCGTCTGCCGTACGGAGTCGAGGAGGCCGTCCAGGTGCTCGGCGTCCGGCGGGGACGCCAGGCAGGCGTCCAGCTCCTCGCTCAGGGCTGCGGCCGACGGCTGGGGCCGCCCGGGGTGCGTCATCGTCGTACCGTTCCCTCCGCCGGGTGGGCCGACGGCCCGAAGGTGCGCAGTGTGACCAGGGTGGTCGTCCATTCCGGGGCGTCCGGGCCCGCGCTCCCCAGGTCCCGGGTGGCGGCCGTGCCGGCGAGCCGGTCGAGCAGGGTCCGGCCGGTACCGGCGCGGGACGGCGCCCGGCGGGACGGCGGTCCGTCGAGGACGGGCAGTTCGAACGCGTCGGGCGAGAAGCGCTGTTCGGACGCGATGAGCTTCAGATGATCGAGCACCTCGGCGCCGGGGACGCCGAGGCGTTCCGCGGGCAGGGAGACATCGACGGGGCGGCCGTCGTAGGCGACCGTCACCGCCCCCGCCGGCAGCAGGCCGCCCGGATACAGCAGGCTGTGGCACCGGTAGCGGTCGGTGAGGTCGAGCAGGGTGCAGTAGAGGTCCGTGGGACTGTCGTTGTGGAGGTGGATCCAGACGTACGGCCGCCGCCAGCCGGTGCCGGCCTTCCGGTAGTGCAGCTGGATCCGTCCGTCGGCGCCGGGCGTCAGCGGCGGCCGGGTGCCGGGCGCGGGCGGTGCCGTCTCGCCGGGCTCGGCGGGGACGATCTCGACACGGACCAGGTCCGCGATCCACGATCCCGGGTTGTCCAGCCGCTTGATCAGGTGCCAGCGGGCGAGGTGTTCGAGGCGGCGCCGCACCGTGACGGCCCCGTCCGCCGTCGCCGGGACCGGGCCGGCCAGCGGGGTGCCGTCGGGCCGCGCGATCAGCAGCGCGGGTTCGGTGCCGGGGCGGGACGGCTCGCCGGTCAGGACGAGGAAGCGGTCGTCCTGGCCCGCGGGGTCCACCGCGCCCTCGGCTGCGCCGAGGTGCGGGGAGTCCGCGATCGCCGTGCGCACCAGCGCGGCCGCGGGGCCGTCGCCGCGTACCTCGACCGTGGCCTGGGGCACGGGCGCGTCCACCACGACAGCGGGATAGCGGCTTCCGGTGCGCGGCCGCCAGTCCGACGGCTCGACGGCGACCCGGCTGCGGGCGGGCTCCACCGCGGTGACCCGGACCCGGCCGAGCGGGTGGCCCGCCCCCGCCCCGGGCCGCTCCTCGGGCGGGAGGACGGCGAGGACGACGGACTCGTCACCGCGGGGCGGCTGGATGCCGTGCACCGTACCGGCGTCGATCCACCACTCGCCCCGCCGGTGCTCCAGGGAGATGCCGTGGGCCCGCGGCCGTAACGCCCCGCCGAAGAGCGGCTGGTCGAGCGCCTGCGGGGGCATGGCGTACCCGACGGGGTCCTGCTCCCCCACCCGGTCCCTGACCCCCGCCGCGGCGGCGCCGAGCAGGTCGCGGTAGGTGGCCTGCGGCCCGAGCCGGGCGAGGGCGCGCTGGAGCATGAACGAGAAGACGCCCCGGTGCCGTCCGCCGAAGGGCAGTTCCTTGGCCGTCTGGAGCGACTCGCAGGCCGACAGGGTCACCTGCCGCGGCGGCTCACCCCCTTCGCCGCCCCCGCCCCCGTCGCGGACGGTCGCCGCCCATGCGGTCCGCAGGGCGGGAAGGTACTGCTCGAAGGGTCTCGGCGCGGTGGCGGGGGGCGCCGAGCGGACCCCCACCTCCGGCAGGTCCCGGGTGGCCCCGCCGGAATGGCAGCTGTCCAGAACGCCGAGCACATGGGCCCCCGTGGCGGCGACCGTGCCGACGAGCTGGTTGATCTCCTTGTCGGCGAGGTCGGGCACCCCGGGCAGCCGGCTGTCGGCGCACACCAGGGTCTGGTTCCAGCCGGTCGGCTCCAGATGCCAGAAACGCTCCTCGACCGGTTCGAGCGAGCCGTGCCCGGCGAAGCAGAACACGGCGACGTCCTCCGGTCCCGCCTGGGCGAGGTGGGTCAGAAAGCCGTCGATGACGGCCTGCCGGGTCGCCTCCCCGTCGCGCAGCACGCGCACGCGCAGCCGCTCGTCCGGCACCCGCCCCCGCAGAAACGCCTCGAAGGCGAGCACATCGGCCACACAACCCTTGAGCGACCTGAGCCGGCCCTGGTAGTCGTCCACCCCCACGAGCAGGGCGTACACGGTCTGCACCATACGGCCGTCCCTTCGCGCTCCGCGGCCTCTTCGCCACCGAGGCGGTAAATGCTAGACCCTGTACGGCAGTTGAGGCACCAGATGCCACGAGACACCGGCTTTGCACCGATACCGCCCGCGACCGGCAGAACCCCGGACAGCACGGAGCGCCCTCCCGCACCACGGCGGAAGGGCGCTCAATGAGACACGTGGGTCAGTTGTGGCTGTGCAGGATGTCGTTCAAGCCGCCCCAGACCGCGTTGTTCGGGCGGGCCTCCACCGTGCCGGTGACCGAGTTGCGGCGGAAGAGGATGTTGGAGGCGCCGTTGAGTTCGCGGGCCTTGACGATCTGGCCGTCGGGCATGGTGATGCGGGTGCCCGCGGTGATGTACAGGCCCGCCTCGACCACGCACTCGTCGCCGAGGGCGATGCCGACGCCCGCCTCGGCGCCGATCAGGCAGCGCTCGCCGATGGAGATGATCACGTTGCCGCCGCCGGACAGGGTGCCCATGGTGGAGGCGCCGCCGCCGATGTCCGAGCCGTCGCCGACCACGACACCGGCGGAGATCCGGCCCTCGACCATGGAGGTGCCGAGCGTGCCGGCGTTGAAGTTGACGAAGCCCTCGTGCATGACCGTGGTGCCGGCGGCCAGGTGAGCGCCCAGCCGGACCCGGTCGGCGTCGGCGATGCGGACGCCCTTGGGGGCGACGTAGTCCGTCATGCGCGGGAACTTGTCGATCGAGGTGACCTGGAGGTGCAGGCCCTCGGCGCGGGCGTTGAGCCGCACCTTCTCGATGTCGTCCACGGCGACCGGGCCGAGCGAGGTCCAGGCGACGTTGGCGAGGTGGCCGAAGATGCCGTCCAGGTTCTGGCCGTGCGGCTTGACCAGGCGGTGCGAGAGCAGGTGCAGCCGCAGGTAGGTGTCGTGCGCGTCGATCGGCTTCTCGTCCAGCGAGGCGATGACCGTGCGCACCGCGACCACCTCGACGCCCCGGCGGTTGTCCGGGCCGACCGCCGCGGTCGCGCCGCCGCCCAGCAGCTCCGCCGCCTGCTCGGCGGTCAGCCGCTCGGTGCCGGCCGGGCCGGGCGCCTCGACCAGCTCGGGGGCCGGGAACCAGGTGTCGAGGACGGTGCCGTCGGAGGCGATGGTGGCGAGGCCGGCGGCGACAGCGCCGGTGGTACGGGAAGCAGACTCGGTCATGGGGGAAAACCTAACGTGAGCGGGGTGGTGAGGGCGAATGGCGTCTCATGTGCCGGGCGCGGCTTTCAGGGGATCAGCCGAGCCAGCGCGGTGCGGGCGTACTCCTCGTCGTAGGAACCGCCCGTGAGCAGCACCTGAAGGCCGATGCCGTCCATCAGCGCGAGCAGCGCCCGGGCGGTGACCGGGTCGGTGCGGCGGGTGAGCAGCGCGGTCGCCTGCTCGGTCCACTCGGCGGCGACGGGCCGCAGCGCGGGCCGCCGCAGCGCGGCCAGATACAGCTCGTACTCCAGCTCCACCCCGGTGCGCTCGCCGCCCAGCCAGGCTCCGAGGGCCGCGGCCAGCTCGGTGGCGAGGTCGCCGTGGCCGCCCTCCGGCAGCCGCTCGGCGAGCACCCTGCCGAAGCCCTCGTTGGCCTGCCGCAGCGCTGCCACCATCAGCTCTTCCAGGGTGGCGAAGTGGTACGTCGTGGAGCCGAGCGGTACGTCGGCCTCGGCGGCCACCGAGCGGTGGCTCAGCCCGGCGATGCCGTCCCGCCCGACCACCCGGATCGCGGCGTCGATGATCCGCCGGCGCCGGTCGGGGTCGTAGCGCCGGGGCATCAGTGACTCGCCCCGCCCAGGTTGAGCACCACCACTCCGCCGATGATCAGCAGGATCCCGGCGACCTTGGCCACCCCGAGCCCCTCCCCGAACAGCAGCAGCCCGAGCACGGCGATGGCCGCGGTGCCCACCCCGGACCAGATGGCGTACGCGGTCCCGATCTGCACGGTCTTCAGCGTCTGCGCGAGCAGCGCGAAGGAGACGAGGTAACCGAGCACGGTCACGGCCGAGGGCCCGAGCCGGCTGAACCCCGCGCTGTACTTCATCGCCGTCGTGGCGGCGACCTCGGCGGCTATGGCGCCGGCGAGCAGCAGGTATCCCATGTGTACGAGCGTACACAGCACAGGTGTACGGCCGTACACAACGAGGGAACGGAAAAGGGGCCGCGGCATGGTGCCACGGCCCCTTCCCGCACTCGGGCGGTGCTCAGACGTTGAAGCCGAGCGCCCTCAGCTGGTCGCGGCCCTCGTCGGTGATCTTGTCCGGGCCCCACGGCGGCATCCAGACCCAGTTGATGCGCAGCTCGTTGACCAGGCCGTCGGTGGCGGACTTGGCCTGGTCCTCGATGACGTCCGTCAGCGGGCAGGCCGCCGAGGTGAGGGTCATGTCGACCGTCGCCACATTGGAGTCGTCGATGTGGATGCCGTAGATCAGCCCGAGGTTGACGACGTCGATGCCCAGCTCGGGGTCGACGACGTCCATCAGGGCCTCACGCAGCTCCTCCTCGGACGCGGGCTTCATCTCTGCGGTGTCGGTCATGCCGTCTTCCTTTCGGCCTCGGCGCCACCCAGCGCCTGGGCCGTCGCGTCCTTCCACGCCATCCAGCTCAGGAGGGCGCACTTGACCCGCGCGGGGTACTTGGAGACGCCCGCGAACGCGACCGCGTCCTCCAGGACCTCCTCCATCGCGTCGTCCGGCTCGATCCTGCCCTTGGACTGCATCAGCTCCAGGAAGGTCTCCTGGATCCGCTGCGCCTCGGACAGTTCCTTGCCGACCAGCAGCTCGTTGAGGACGGACGCGCTGGCCTGGCTGATGGAGCAGCCCTGGCCCTCGTACGAGACGTCCTCGATCCTGCTGCCCTCGTACCGCACGCGCAGGGTGATCTCGTCGCCGCACGTCGGGTTCACGTGGTGTACCTCGGCGTCGCCGTCCCTCAGACCACGCCCGTGCGGGTTCTTGTAGTGGTCCAGGATGACGTCCTGGTACATCGAGTCCAGCTTCACGGTCTCAGCTCACGCCCTTCAGCCGAAGAAGTTCCGAACGTGCTCCAGCCCCGCGACCAGTGCGTCGATCTCGGCCGGCGTGGAGTACAGATAGAACGACGCTCGCGTGGTCGCAGGAATTCCGTACCGCAGGCAGACCGGGCGGGCGCAGTGGTGGCCGACCCGGACCGCGATGCCCTGCTCGTCGAGGACCTGGCCCACGTCGTGCGGGTGGATGTCCCCGAGGGTGAAGGAGATCGCGGCGCCCCGGTCCTCGGCCGTGGTCGGGCCGATGATCCTCAGGTCGGGGACCTCGGACAGCCGCTGGACCGCGTACTCCGTCAGCGCGTGCTCATGGGCGAGGATCTTGTCCATGCCGATCGACTGGAGGTAGTCGATCGCGGCGCCCAGCCCGACCGCCTGCGCGATCGGCGGGGTGCCCGCCTCGAACTTGTGCGGCGCCGGGGCGTACGTGGACGAGTGCATCGAGACGGTCTCGATCATCTCGCCGCCGCCCAGGAAGGGCGGCAGGTCCTCGAGCAGCTCCTGGCGGCCCCACAGGACGCCGATGCCGGTCGGGCCGCACATCTTGTGGCCGGTGAAGGCCACGAAGTCGGCCTGGAGTGCCTGCACGTCCAGCGGCATGTGCGGGGCGGCCTGGGAGGCGTCGACGCAGACGAGCGCACCGACCTCCTGCGCGCGGCGCACTATCGCCTCGACCGGGTTGAGGGTGCCCAGGATGTTGGAGACCAGCACAAAGGAGACGATCTTCGTCTTCTCGGTGATGATCTCGTCGATGTTGGACAGGTCGAGCCGGCCGTCGTCCGTGAGACCGAACCACTTCAGCTTCGCGCCCGTGCGCTGCGCGAGCAGCTGCCACGGCACGATGTTGGAGTGGTGCTCCATCTCCGTGATGACGATCTCGGTCTCGTGGTCCACCCGGTAGGGCTCCTCGGCCCAGCCCAGCATGTTGGCCACGAGGTTCAGCGACTCGGAGGCGTTCTTGGTGAAGATCACCTCGTCGCGGCTCGGCGCGTTGATGAAGTCGGCGACCTTGTCGCGCGCGCCCTCGTACAGCGCCGTGGCCTCCTCGGCGAGCACATGCACACCGCGGTGGACGTTGGCGTTGTGCTGCTCGTAGTACTCGGAGAGCACGTCGAGCACCTGGCGCGGCGTCTGGGAGGTCGCCGCGTTGTCCAGGTACACCAGCTTCTTACCGTCGTGGAGCACCCGGTCCAGGATGGGGAAGTCCTTGCGCAGCGCCTCGGTGTCGAGGAGGCCCGGCAGCTGTGTCACGCGGATGCGCCACCCTTCACGTATGCCTCGTAGCCCTCGTTCTCCAGCTTGTCCGCGAGCTCGGGGCCACCGGACTCGACGATGCGGCCGCCGGCGAACACGTGGACGTGGTCGGGCTTGATGTAGCGCAGGATGCGCGTGTAGTGCGTGATCAGCAGGGTGCCGACCTCGCCGGTCTCGCGGACACGGTTGACGCCCTCGGAAACGATGCGGAGGGCGTCGACGTCGAGGCCGGAGTCGGTCTCGTCCAGGATCGCGACCTTCGGCTTGAGCAGCTCCAGCTGGAGGATCTCGTGGCGCTTCTTCTCACCGCCGGAGAAGCCCTCGTTCACGTTGCGCTCGGCGAAGGACGGGTCCATGTTGAGGCGCTCCATGGCCTCCTTGACCTCCTTCACCCAGGTGCGCAGCTTCGGGGCCTCGCCGCGGATGGCGGTGGCGGAGGTGCGCAGGAAGTTGGAGACCGAGACGCCGGGGACCTCGACCGGGTACTGCATCGCCAGGAACAGGCCGGCGCGGGCGCGCTCGTCGACGGACATCTCCAGGACGTCCTCGCCGTCGAGGGTGACGGTGCCGCCGGTGATGGTGTACTTCGGGTGACCCGCGAGGGAGTAGGCGAGGGTCGACTTGCCGGAGCCGTTGGGGCCCATGATGGCGTGCGTCTCGCCCTGCTTCACGGTGAGGTCGACGCCCTTGAGGATCTCCTTCGTGGCGTTGTCGGCCTCGACGGTGACGTGCAGGTCTCGGATTTCAAGCGTTGCCATGGGTGCCTCAGGACTCCTGGGAGAGGGAGACGAGAACGTCGTCCCCTTCGATCTTTACGGGGTATACGGGGACGGGGCGCGTGGCCGGGAGGCCGGACGGCTTGCCGGTGCGGAGGTCGAAGGCGGAGCCGTGCAGCCAGCACTCGATCTGGCAGTCCTCCACCTCGCCCTCGGAGAGGGAGACGTTCGCGTGGGAGCAGATGTCGTGGATCGCGAACACCTCGCCCTCGGTCCTGACGACCGAGACCGGCGTGCCGTCGAGTTCCACCCGCTTCGGGGTGTCCTCCTCCAGCTCGCTCAGCCCGCAGGCGCGTACGAAGGTCATGCGACCGAAGCCTCCAGCTCCTCCTCGATCTTGGCGAGCAGGCGCTCCTCGATGTCGGCGACGCCGATCTGCTGGACCAGCTCGGCGAAGAAGCCGCGGACCACCAGGCGCCGCGCCTCGTGCTCCGGGATGCCGCGGGCCATCAGGTAGAAGAGCTGCTCGTCGTCGAAGCGGCCGGTGGCGGAGGCGTGGCCGGCGCCGACGATCTCGCCGGTCTCGATCTCCAGGTTCGGCACCGAGTCGACGCGCGCGCCGTCCGTGAGGACCAGGTTGCGGTTCATCTCGTAGGTGTCCGTGCCCTCGGCCGAGGCCTCGATGAGGACGTCACCGATCCAGACCGCGTGCGCTTCCTCGCCCTGGAGCGCGCCCTTGTAGACGACGTTGGACTTGCAGTGCGGGGCGTTGTGGGTGACCAGCAGACGGTGCTCCTGGTGCTGCCCGGCGTCGGTGAAGTACAGGCCGAACAGCTCGGCCTCGCCGCCGGTGCCGGCGTACGTCACGCGCGGGTGCAGCCGGACCACGTCGCCGCCGAAGGTCACGACCACCGACTTGACGGAGGCGTCCCGGCCGACCAGCGCGTTGTGCTGGGCGACGTGGACGGCCTTGTCGTCCCAGTCCTGGACGGAGACGACGGTCAGCTTGGCGCCGTCACCGAGGAGGTAGTCGACGTTGGCGGCGAGCACGGCGTCACCGGTGTGGTCGATGACCACGACGGCCTCGGCGAAGCTGCCCAGCTCGATGATCTGGTGGGCGAAGGCGGTGCCGCCCTGGCCGTGTACGGCGATGCGGATGGGCTCGGTGAGGACGGTGTCCTTGGGGACGGTCACGACCGAGGCCTTCTCGAAGGCCGAGTACGCCTGCGCGGCGACGCGGTCCACCGGGGTGCCCGCCTTGCCGAGCCGCGCGTCGTCGCGGCCGACGGTCTCGACGGTGACGCCCTCGGGGGCCTGTACGTCGACCTTCACACCGTCGCCGTTCGCGACGGCGGTGCCGTCGTGCAGCCCGCGCAGGCGCTCCAGCGGGGTGAACCGCCACTCCTCCTCGCGGCCGTGCGGGACCGGGAAGTCCGCGACGTCGAAGGACGGGGGCGCGCTCATGCGCGAGACGACGGTCGACTCCGCGGCGACCGCGATCGAGCCGGCGGTGGTGGAGCCCACCGGGATGTTCTGGGCCTCGGCCATGGCTGTCGTAGTGCTCTCTTTCTGAGTAAGGCGTCTGCTGGCGATGCGGGCGGCGTCAGCCGACCGCGCCTTCCATCTGCAGCTCGATCAGCCGGTTGAGCTCCAGCGCGTACTCCATCGGCAGCTCCTTGGCGATCGGCTCGACGAAGCCGCGCACGATCATCGCCATGGCCTCGTCCTCGGAGAGGCCGCGGCTCATCAGGTAGAAGAGCTGGTCCTCGGAGACCTTGGAGACGGTGGCCTCGTGGCCCATGGACACGTCGTCCTCTCGGACGTCCACGTAGGGGTAGGTGTCCGAGCGGGAGATGGTGTCGACCAGCAGCGCGTCGCACAGCACGTTCGACTTGGAGCCGGGGGCGCCCTCGCCGATCTCGATCAGACCGCGGTAGGAGGTGCGGCCGCCGCCGCGCGCGACGGACTTCGACACGATGTTGGACGAGGTGTTCGGCGCCATGTGGACCATCTTGGCGCCGGCGTCCTGGTGCTGGCCCTCGCCGGCGAAGGCGATGGACAGGGTCTCGCCCTTGGCGTGCTCGCCCATCAGGTAGACGGCCGGGTACTTCATCGTCACCTTGGAGCCGATGTTGCCGTCGATCCACTCCATGGTCGCGCCCTCGTAGGCCACGGCGCGCTTGGTGACCAGGTTGTAGACGTTGTTCGACCAGTTCTGGATGGTCGTGTAGCGGCAGCGGGCGTTCTTCTTGACGATGATCTCGACGACCGCGGAGTGCAGCGAGTCCGACTTGTAGATCGGGGCGGTGCAGCCCTCGACGTAGTGCACGTAGGCACCCTCGTCGACGATGATCAGGGTCCGCTCGAACTGGCCCATGTTCTCCGTGTTGATACGGAAGTAGGCCTGGAGCGGGATCTCGACGTGCACGCCCTTCGGCACGTAGATGAAGGAGCCGCCGGACCAGACGGCCGTGTTCAGCGCGGCGAACTTGTTGTCACCGGCGGGGATGACGGTCCCGAAGTACTCCTTGAAGAGCTCCGGGTGCTCCTTCAGCGCGGTGTCGGTGTCGAGGAAGATGACGCCCTGCTCCTCCAGGTCCTCGCGGATCTGGTGGTAGACGACCTCCGACTCGTACTGGGCGGCGACGCCGGCGACCAGGCGCTGCTTCTCGGCCTCCGGGATGCCCAGCTTGTCGTAGGTGTTCTTGATGTCCTCGGGCAGGTCCTCCCAGGACTCCGCCTGCTTCTCCGTGGAGCGCACGAAGTACTTGATGTTGTCGAAGTCGATGCCGGAGAGGTCGGAGCCCCAGTTCGGCATGGGCTTCTTCTCGAAGAGCTTCAGGCCCTTCAGGCGCAGCTTGGTCATCCACTCCGGCTCCGACTTCTTGCCGGAGATGTCGCGGACGACGTCCTCGTTCAGGCCGCGCCGCGCGGAGGCACCGGCCACGTCCGAGTCGGCCCAGCCGTATTCGTACTTGCCCAGGCCCTCGAGTTCGGGGTGGGCAGTCTCCGTGGGGAGAGTCATGCGGGGTTCCTCCCGGCCGTGCTTGCAGGTGCGTCAGTGGATGTCTTGGGGATGAACGTCGTGCACACGCCGTCGCCGTGCGCGATGGTCGCCAGCCGCTGGACGTGGGTACCGAGCAGCTCGGCGAAGATCTCCGTCTCCGCCTCGCACAGCTGCGGGAACTGTTCCGCGACATGGGCGACCGGGCAGTGGTGCTGGCAGAGCTGCTCGCCGACCGGTGCGCTGCGCGCCGTAGCAGCGTACCCGTCCATGCTCAAGGCCTTCGCCAGCGCTTCGGCGCGCTTGTCGGGGGTGACCGCCTCGATCGCCTTGCGGTAGGCGCTCGCCTGGGCGGTGATCCGCGCGCGCGCGAAGGCGGCGACCGCCTCGGCGCCGCCCTCCTGCTCGGCGATCCAGCGCAGGGCGTCGACGGCGAGCTTGTCGTACGACTGGTCGAAGGCGTCCCGGCCGCAGTCGGTGAGCGCGAAGACCTTGGCGGGACGGCCTCGCGTGCGCGTGCCGTACACACGCTGCTCGCGGGCCTGTACGACGTCGTCGGCGACGAGCGCGTCCAGGTGACGGCGGACGGCCGCCTGGGTCAGTCCCAGCCGGCCGGCGAGTTCGGCGACGGTCGACGGACCGTGGTCCAGGATGGACCGCGCGACCCGGTTGCGCGTGGAGCGCTCACCGGTCGCTAGCTCCTCCTGCGGGGCCCCCGTGAGGGACTCCCGAGCCTCGCCGACGTTTTTCACAACGCCATTGTTGCGTAATTCCGCGGAGCCTGACAAGCGACGTCCGGATCATCGGACGGTGCCCTGCATCACTTAGGCATACCTAATCTGACCTGCGGAAACGATCTTTGATCGATCACTGGAATCCCGCCCGCACCCCCTCCGACCGGCCCTGTTGTCCGAGTTGCCGCACCCGCGCGTCCCGACCGCACGCGCTCTCCCTAGACTCTGGACCCATGCGAAGTGAGCCCGTCGTCCAGGTCCAGGCCCTGGTGAAGCGGTACGGCACGAAGACCGCGGTGGACGGCCTCGACCTGGTGGCCCGGACGGGTGTGACCGCCGTCCTCGGCCCCAACGGGGCGGGGAAGACGACCACGGTCGAGACCTGCGAGGGGTACCGGAAGCCGGATTCCGGCACGGTGCGCGTCCTGGGCCTCGACCCGGTCCGGCAGTCCGCGGAGCTGCGGCCCCGCATCGGGGTGATGCTCCAGTCCGGCGGTGTCTACTCGGGCGCCCGCGCCGACGAGATGCTCCGGCATATCGCGAAGCTGCACGCGCACCCGCTGGACGTGGACGCCCTGATCGAGCGGCTGGGCCTCGGCTCCTGCGGCCGGACCGGCTACCGGCGGCTGTCCGGCGGCCAGCAGCAGCGGCTCGCGCTCGCCATGGCCGTCGTCGGACGCCCGGAGCTGGTGTTCCTGGACGAGCCGACCGCGGGCCTCGACCCGCAGGCCCGCCGCGCCACCTGGGACCTGGTGAGGGACCTGCGCGCCGACGGCGTCTCGGTGATCCTCACCACCCACTCCATGGAAGAGGCCGAGCAGCTCGCCGACGACGTGGCGATCATCGACGGCGGCCGGGTCATCGCCCACGGCTCCCCGGAGGAGCTGTGCAAGGGGGGCGCGGAGAACACCCTGCGCTTCAGCGGGCGGCCCGGCCTCGACGTGGCCTCGCTGCTCAAGGCGCTCCCGGCCGACTGCACGGCCGCCGAGCTGACTCCGGGCGCCTACCGGGTCGTCGGCAAGGTCGACCCGCAGCTGCTGGCCACGGTGACCTCCTGGTGCGCCCAGCACGGCGTGATGCCGGACCGGATCTCCGTGGAGCGGCACACCCTGGAGGACGTCTTCCTGGAGCTGACCGGCAAGGAGTTGCGCTCATGACCACCGCTTCCGGCACCTACGCGCCCCGGCCGGGGGCGGCGCCGCTGCCCCGCATGATCGCGGCCCAGGCGGCCCTGGAGACGAAGATGCTGCTGCGCAACGGCGAGCAGCTGCTGCTGACGGTGGTCATCCCGACCCTGCTGCTGGTCCTCTTCAGCTCGGTCGACATCGTGGACACCGGCAAGGGCAAGGCGGTCGACTTCCTCGCCCCCGGCGTCCTGGCCCTCGCCGTGATGTCGACGGCGTTCACCGGGCAGGCCATCGCGACCGGCTTCGAGCGCCGCTACGGCGTGCTCAAGCGGCTCGCCTCCTCGCCGCTGCCGCGCTGGGGCCTGATGACCGCGAAGACGGCGTCCGTGCTGGTCACGGAGGTCCTCCAGGTGATCCTGCTGACGGTGATCGCGCTCGCGCTGGGCTGGTCCCCGCACGGCGACCCGGCGTCCGTCCTGCTGCTCCTCGTCCTCGGTACGGCCGCCTTCTCCGGGCTCGGTCTGCTGATGGCGGGCACGCTGAAGGCGGAAGCGACGCTGGCCGCCGCGAACCTGGTGTTCCTGCTGCTGCTGGTCGGCGGCGGGGTCATCGTGCCGCTGGACCGTTTCGGCGCGACCGGACAGCACCTCCTCGGTCTGCTGCCCATCTCCGCGCTCTCCGACGGACTGCGCGACGTGCTCCAGCACGGCGCCAGCGTGCCCTGGGGCGACCTGGGGATCCTCGCGGTCTGGGCGGTCCTCGGGCTGGCCGCCGCCGGACGGTTCTTCCGCTGGGAGTGACCGGCGGCCGCGCCGCGTGACCGGTGACACGGCCCCCCTCGTGAAAGCGTGCACAAGCGGCGGCCTACGATGGTGCGCGTGTCAAAGCTGAACCGCGCCGACGCGACGGCGGCCCTGCGCAACCCGCTCGCCTTCATCGCCGACCGCTGGACTCCCGAGCCCCGGACCGTCCAGCGGGCGGCCCTCGCCGCCCTCGTGATGTCGGTGGTCATCGTCGTCACCGGCGGTGTCGTACGGCTGACCGCCTCCGGCCTCGGCTGCCCCACCTGGCCCGAGTGCACCGACGGATCGCTCACGCCGACACAGGCGCTGAGCTACCACAGCGCCATCGAGTTCGGCAATCGCATGCTCACCTACGTGCTGTGCGCGGCCGTCGGCTGGGCGATCATCGCCGCCCGCTCCGAGAAGCCCCGGCGGCGCAGCCTGACCCGGCTCGGCTGGGCCCAGTTCTGGCTGGTGATGAGCAACGCGGTCATCGGCGGCATCGTCGTGCTCGTGGGCCTCAACCCGTACACCGTCGCGGTGCACTTCCTGTCCGCCACGGCGCTCGTCGCGGTCGCCGCGGTGATGTGGCAGCGCACCCGCGAGGGCGACGGCGCGCCCCGGCCGCTGGTCGGCAAGGCCGTGCAGCAGCTGGTGTGGGTCCTGACGGCCGCGTCCCTGCTGCTCATCGTGGCGGGCACGGTGGTCACCGGGGCCGGGCCGCACGCGGGCGACTCCAGCGACGTCAAGCGGATCCCCATCGACTGGGAGACCGTGGCCAAGCTGCACGCGGTGCTCGCCTGGATCGTGGTGACGCTGACCTTCGCGCTCTGGTTCGTCCTGAAGGCGGTCGACGCGCCGAAGGGGCCGCTGGACCGCACCCGCGAGCTGTTCCTCGTGCTGCTGGCGCAGGGCGTGGTGGGCTATGTCCAGTACTTCACCCACCTCCCCGAGGCGCTGGTCGCGGTCCACATGCTCGGCTCCTGCGTGATGTGGATCGGGGTGCTGCGCGTCCTGCTCGCCCTGCGCGAGCGCCCGGAGACCACGCTGGACCTGCCGGGCCCCGCCGCCGAGGTCACGGTCGGCACGCGCGCGTGAGGCGCTTGCGTCACCCGTAGGCGCCGACCAGGGCGTCGATCGCCGGACCCAGATACGCCCGGGTCAGCTCCGCCCGGCGGGCGGGCCAGTCCGCGGACGCCGGAGCCGGGACCTCGTCGTAGCGCCGTCGGGCGATGTCCGCGACGACCTCGGCCGGCGCGCCGAGCGACGCCAGCTCGGTCAGGGCCTCCCGCTTCGGGATCAGCCGCCCGTCGCGCAGGGTCACGGTGGCCCGGGCGAAGGTCAGCATGCCCGCGTCGACCCAGATGTCCCGTGTCCACAGCCGGGCCCGGTCCACATGGGGCCGCCAGTACTCCCGCTGGTCCCGTACGACGAAGGCGCGCAACTGCTCTTCCGGCACCGCCGGCAGCAGCCCGGCCGGTGTCCCGCCGTACAGCACCCGGCCGAACGCGTGCAGCTCGCGCCGGGTGACGGGGGTGACCGGGCGGCGCATGACATGCTCGTGCGCCCAGGTGAGATGGGACCGGTCCGGGTCGTGCAGGGTGGCCGGGGTGAGATAGCTGCAGTGCAGCTTGGCGGCGAGCGGCTCGGTGCGCAGCCCGCGGTGCAGACGCACCATCCGGTGCACCGTCCTCAGGGACACCGGCTCCGGCAGTACGGCGATCAGGTCGAGGTCGCTGCGGCCCTCCTGGTAGTCACCGCCGGCCAGTGAGCCGTGCGCCCACACCGCGAGAGGGCGCAGCGGCAGCAGTCCGTCCAGGAACCGGTCGAGCAGGGTCGGGGTCGGCATGCCCTGAGTCTGGTCGGCTCACCCGAGGCCGTAAACCCGGCGCGCGTTGTCCGCCGCGATCAGCCGGGCCACCCGCTGGGCGTCCTCCAGCGACCACGCGCCCTCGGCGACCCAGGTGCCCAGGACCCGGGCCAGGGCGTCGCGGAAGAGACGGGCGCCGACGACATGCAGCTCGGGCAGCCCGTGGGCGCCGGTCGAGAAGAGGATCTTGCCGAAGGGCGCCAGTTCCAGCATCTCGGCGAGGACCGCGGCCGCGCGGGCGCCGGTGCGCACCAGCGCGGCGCCGGAATCGGCGTACACATGCGGGAAGACGCCGGCCAGGTGGGCGGCGTGGCGGTGGTACGGGTAGCCGTACAGCAGGACCAGATCGGTGCCGAGGCCGGCCGTGGCCCGGACGAAGTCGGTGAGCAGCACCGGGTCGGTCCGGTCGATCCGGGAGCCGGACTCGCCGAGTCCCGCGTGCAGCTGGAGCGGGAGGCCGCAGGCCACGGCGACCCACAGCAGATGGCGGAGCAGCACGGGGTCGGTGAGCGCTCCGCCGACCCGCCGGCCGGCCAGCCAGCGGCCCGCCGCGCCGCGCACCTCTCCGGGGCCGGGGGGTTCGGGTGCGAGCGCCAGTCCGTGTCTGAGGCCGGCGACGGAGGTGAAGGCGACCGCGTTCGCGGCGGCGCCGTGCACGGACTCGGCGAGGTTGGCGAGGAAGGACTCGACGGTGCCGGAGGTGTCGGCGACCTGCTCGGCGAGCAGCTCCAGCCGGACGATCTCGCGGGCCTCGGCTCCCCCGGCGGAGGCCAGCTCGGCGGGGCCGGTGAGATCGCCGGGCAGGCCGGTGTCGACGAGGTAGGTGGTGATGCCGCTGCCCCGCAGCAGCCTGCGGCCCGCCTCCAGGACGCCCAGTTCGCGGCGCCGGGCCAGATAGCGGGCGGGCGGGCAGTGCGGTTCCAGGCCGAGCAGGGGCGGGCACCAGCGGCGTACGGCGAAACCGGTCTGGGTGTCGAAGAGGGTGGTGCCCGGGGCCGGGGGTCCCTCGGTGCGGGCCAGCTGGGCCTCGAAGGTGCCGAGGCCCAGTTCCGTCCGCAGTACGCCGTGGCAGTACTGGTCCACGAGGGACGGCGTTTCGATCATCGGGACTCCCCCGTGCGGACGCTGTGCTGCCTTGCACGTCCTAACGGGTGAATCACGGTTCAGGTGGCGGCAACCCGCCAAATGGAGCCCGACCAGCCCCGGCGCTCCGCCCCGGGCCAGCCTCCGGGCCGCCCCGCCCCCTGGCTAGCCTCCGACCTGGATGCCGGCCATCCGCTTCCACTCGTAGGCACCGGTCCGCACCTTCGCCGCGAACTCGCCGTCGAAGGACTCGTGGGTGGTGATCCCGGCCTTCTCGACGGCCTTCCGGGCGATCTCGGTGCTGGGGGCCACCAGGTCGCCCCAGCCGCCGTCCTCGCCGACGAGGACGATGCGGGCGCCGCGCCGGCCGATGTGGGCCACCTGGCCCTCCGCGCCGCCGTGCGCCTTCGCGAAGGCGCTGATCTGGTGGGCGAGCCGGGACACCTTGCGCTCGGCCCGCGCGTCAACCTGCTGCGTGTCTGCCATGACCAGGATGCTACTCACGAGTAGATCGGCTGGCGAGGGCAGCCCGCTGTGATGTGCGTCAGCGCAGGAACGGGTCCACCGCGACGGCCACGAAGAGCAGCGACACATAGGTGATGGACCAGTGGAACAGCCGCATCTCCTTCAGCTTGCCGCCCGTGACCTCGGCCTTGGCCCGGTTCTGGAGCGCGTGCGCCTCCCACAGCCACCAGCCGCCCGCGGCCAGGGCGACGGCCGTGTAGAACCAGCCGGTGTAGCCGAGCGGGGTGAGCAGCAGGGACACGGCGACCATGACCCAGCTGTAGATCACGATCTGCCGGGCCACGACCTTGTTGGAGGCGACGACCGGCAGCATCGGCACGCCCACGCGCGCGTAGTCGTCCTTGACCTTCATGGACAGCGGCCAGTAGTGCGGCGGCGTCCAGAAGAACATGACGAGGAAGAGGATGACCGGCGCCCAGGACATCGAGTTCGTGACCGAGGACCAGCCGATCAGCACCGGCATACAGCCCGCGATGCCGCCCCACACGATGTTCTGCGCCGTACGCCGCTTGAGGATCATGGTGTAGACGACGACGTAGAAGAGGAGCGCGCCGAGCGAGAGCCAGGCGCTCAGCCAGTTGACCGTGAGGCCGAAGAGCAGCGTGGAGACGATCGCGAGGGTGAAGCCGAAGGCCAGGCACTCGCGCGGGCTGACCATGCCGGTCACCAGCGGCCGCTGCGAGGTGCGGTCCATCAGGGCGTCGATGTCCCGGTCGATGTACATGTTCAGCGCGTTGGCGCCGCCCGCGGAGAGGTAGCCGCCGAGGCAGGTGAGCAGGACCAGCTTGAGGTCCGGCACCCCCTGCTGGGCCAGGAACATCACCGGCACGGTGGTGATGAGCAGCAGCTCGATGATCCGCGGCTTCGTCAGCGCCACGAACGCCTTGACACGGGCCCCGAACGGCCGGTGAACCGGGCTCTGGCTCGCACCACCGAGCACACCCGTTGGACGGGATTCGACGGCCGTCACGCACACCCCTGACAGAGACATCCCAGCAAGCCTCCCGTGTGAGGTCCCGGCAAAGGCTCGCGCGTACCACGCCACTTTAGACGTTGCCCATACTCCGGCCTTCGCGGGGGTGGGTCGTGTTGATGGCGGCCCCCGGAAGGAGGGCCCGGCGGCCCGGAACAGAAGCCTCCGAAAGCGACCCCCATAAGAGGGGACACCCCCCTCGATTGAGCGCTCAGATGACCGGCTCCGTATTCATGTGCCAAATGGCTTCTCGGCCAGTCGGCAGGCGGATCGCACAGAGTCCCGGCAGTCTGTAAACACTCGAAAAAACGCACGTCCTCACGGGGGTAGGCTCGTGCCGGTCGGCGGGCAGAAGCACGCCGGCGGCCGGGTGGGCGCACGCCCCGAAAGACCGGCGAAATGACATGTGGAGAGGAGCCCTGACCCAGGGTGAGCACCAAGCCGACCACCACAGACCTTGAGTGGACCGACCTGGACCAGCGGGCCGTGGACACCGCCCGTGTCCTGGCCGCCGACGCCGTACAGAAGGTCGGCAACGGCCATCCCGGTACGGCCATGAGCCTGGCCCCGGCCGCCTACACCCTCTTCCAGAAGGTGATGCGGCACGACCCGGCCGACCCGGACTGGGTCGGACGCGACCGCTTCGTGCTGTCCGCCGGCCACTCGTCCCTGACCCTCTACACGCAGCTCTACCTGGCCGGCTTCGGCCTGGAGCTGGACGACCTGAAGGCGTTTCGGACCTGGGGCTCCAAGACCCCCGGCCACCCGGAGTACGGGCACACCAAGGGCGTGGAGACCACCACGGGCCCGCTCGGCCAGGGTGTCGCCAACGCCGTGGGCATGGCGATGGCCGCCCGCTACGAGCGCGGTCTGTTCGACCCCGAGGCGCCGCAGGGCGAGTCCCCCTTCGACCACTTCGTCTACTGCATCGCCGGTGACGGCTGCCTCCAGGAGGGCATCGCCGCCGAGGCGTCCTCGATGGCCGGCCACCAGAAGCTGGGCAACCTGATCCTGCTGTGGGACGACAACCACATCTCGATCGAGGGCGACACCGAGACGGCCGTGTCCGAGGACACCGCCAAGCGGTACGAGGCCTACGGCTGGCACGTCCAGCGCGTGGAGCCGCAGGCCAACGGCGACCTGGACCCGAAGGCGATCTTCGCCGCGATCCAGGAGGCCAAGGCCGTCACCGACCGGCCGTCCTTCATCGCGATGCGCTCGATCATCGCCTGGCCGGCCCCGAACGCCCAGAACACCGAGGCCGCGCACGGCTCGGCGCTGGGTGACGACGAGGTCGCGGCCACCAAGCGCGTCCTCGGCTTCGACCCGGAGCAGAGCTTCCAGGTCGAGGACGAGGTCATCGCCCACACCCGGCAGGCGCTGGAGCGCGGTGCCCAGGCGAAGGCCGAGTGGGAGAAGTCCCTCCAGCTGTGGCGCGACGCCAACGCCGAGCGGGCCGCCGAGTTCGACCGGATCAGCAAGGGCGAGCTGCCCGCCGGCTGGGAGGAGAAGCTCCCGGTCTTCGAGCCGGGCAAGGGTGTCACCACCCGTGCCGCCTCCGGCAAGGTGCTCCAGGCGCTCGGCGCGGTCATCCCCGAGCTGTGGGGCGGCTCCGCCGACCTCGCCGGGTCGAACAACACCACCATCGACAAGGACAGCTCCTTCCTGCCGAAGGGCAACCCGCTGCCGGAGGCCAACCCCTACGGCCGCACCATCCACTTCGGCATCCGCGAGCACTCCATGGGCGCCGAGATCAACGGCATCGCCCTGCACGGCAACACCCGGATCTACGGCGGCACCTTCCTGGTGTTCTCCGACTACATGCGCAACGCCGTACGCCTGTCGGCCCTGATGCACCTGCCGGTGACGTACGTGTGGACGCACGACTCCATCGGTCTGGGCGAGGACGGCCCGACCCACCAGCCGGTGGAGCACCTGGCCTCGCTGCGCGCCATCCCGGGCCTGAACATCGTCCGCCCGGCCGACGCCAACGAGACCGCGGTCGCCTGGCGCGAGATCCTGGGCCGCTGGACCAAGGAGTTCGGCAAGGGCCAGCCGCACGGTCTGGCGCTCACCCGCCAGGGCGTGCCGACCTACGAGCCCAACGAGGACGCTGCCCGTGGTGGCTATGTCCTGTTCGAGGCCGAGGGCGGCGACGCGCAGGTGATCCTGATCGCGACCGGTTCCGAGGTGCACGTGGCGGTCGAGGCGCGCGAGCAGCTCCAGGCCGACGGCGTCCCGACCCGCGTCGTGTCCATGCCGTGCGTGGAGTGGTTCGAGCAGCAGGACCGGGGGTACCGGGAGTCCGTGCTGCCGCCGTCCGTGAAGGCCCGGGTCGCCGTGGAGGCGGGTATCGGTCTGACCTGGCACAAGTACGTCGGGGACGCCGGCCGCATCGTTTCCCTGGAGCACTTCGGTGCTTCGGCCGACGGCAAGCTGCTCTTCCGCGAGTTCGGTTTCACTGCGGAGAACGTGGCCGCCAAGGCGCGGGAATCCCTCGCCGACGCCCAGCGCTGACGCTCATATACGACACGTAGGAGATGTAATTCCATGACAGACGCACTCAAGCGCCTCTCCGACGAAGGCGTCGCGATCTGGCTGGACGACCTGTCGCGCAAGCGGATCACGTCCGGCAACCTCGCCGAGCTGATCGACCAGCAGCACGTCGTGGGCGTCACCACCAACCCGACGATCTTCCAGAAGGCGATCAGCAGCGGCGACGGGTACGAGCAGCAGCTCGCCGACCTCGCCGCCCGCAAGGTTACCGTCGAAGAGGCCATCCGCATGATCACCACGGCGGACGTCCGCGACGCCGCCGACATCCTGCGGCCGGTCTTCGACGCCACGGACGGCCAGGACGGCCGGGTCTCCATCGAGGTCGACCCGCGCCTCGCCCACAACACCCGGGCGACCGTCGCCGAGGCCAAGCAGCTGGCCTGGCTGGTGGACCGCCCCAACACCCTGATCAAGATCCCGGCCACCCAGGCGGGTCTGCCGGCGATCACCGAGGTCATCGGCCTCGGCATCAGCGTCAACGTCACGCTGATCTTCTCCCTGGAGCGCTACCGCGCGGTCATGGACGCCTACCTGGCCGGTCTGGAGAAGGCCCGCGAGCGCGGCCTGGACCTGTCGCTGATCCACTCCGTGGCGTCCTTCTTCGTGTCCCGCGTGGACACCGAGATCGACAAGCGGCTGGACGGCATCGGCACCGACGAGGCCAAGGCGCTGCGCGGCAAGGCCGCCGTCGCCAACGCGCGTCTCGCCTACCAGGCGTACGAGGAGGTCTTCTCCTCGGACCGCTGGAACGCGCTGGAGAACACGGGCGCCAACAAGCAGCGTGCGCTGTGGGCGTCGACCGGTGTGAAGGACCCGGCCTACCAGGACACGATGTACGTCACCGACCTGGTCGCGCCGAACACGGTCAACACCATGCCGGAGGCCACCCTGGAGGCCACCGCGGACCACGGCCGGATCACCGGCGACACCGTGCGCGGCACCTACGAGCAGGCCCGTGCCGACCTGGACGCGCTGGAGCAGCTCGGCATCTCCTACGACGACGTGGTGCAGGTGCTGGAGGACGAGGGCGTCGAGAAGTTCGAGGCGTCCTGGAACGACCTGCTGAAGTCGACCGAGGCGGAGCTGGAGCGCCTCGCCCCCACGGAGGGCTGAGTTGTCACCCCTCGCAGGTTCCGGAGCGAACCCGCTTCGTGACCCCGCCGACCGACGGCTCCCGCGTATCGCGGGGCCGTCGGGCCTGGTGATCTTCGGCGTCACGGGCGACCTGTCCCGCAAGAAGCTGATGCCCGCGGTGTACGACCTCGCCAACCGGGGTCTGCTGCCGCCGGGCTTCTCGCTGGTGGGCTTCGCCCGCCGCGAATGGGCCAACGAGGACTTCGCACAGGAGGTCCACGACGCCGTCAAGGCGCACGCCCGTACGCCGTTCCGTGAGGAGGTCTGGCAGCAGCTCATCCAGGGGATGCGCTTCGTCCAGGGCACCTTCGACGACGACGACGCGTTCGAGCGGCTGCGCGCCACCATCGAGGAGCTGGACAAGGCCCAGGGCACGGGCGGCAACTTCGCCTTCTACCTGTCGGTGCCGCCGCGCTCCTTCCCGGTGGTCATCCAGCAGCTGAAGAAGCACGGGCTGGCCGACCAGACCGGTGGTTCCTGGCGCCGCGCGGTGATCGAGAAGCCGTTCGGGCACGACCTGAAGTCGGCCGAGGAACTGAACAAGGTCGTGCACGAGGTGTTCGAGCCGGACCAGGTGTTCCGGATCGACCACTACCTCGGCAAGGAGACCGTCCAGAACATCCTGGCGCTGCGCTTCGCCAACACGATGTTCGAGCCGATCTGGAACCGGTCCTTCGTGGACCATGTACAGATCACCATGGCCGAGGACATCGGCATCGGCGGCCGCGCCGGCTACTACGACGGCATCGGCGCCGCCCGTGACGTCATCCAGAACCATCTCCTCCAGCTGCTCGCGCTGACCGCGATGGAGGAGCCTGCCTCCTTCGACGCGGACGCGCTGGCCGCGGAGAAGACCAAGGTGCTCGGTGCCGTGCGGCTGCCGAAGGACCTGGGCGCCTCGACCGTGCGCGGTCAGTACGCGGGCGGCTGGCAGGGCGGCGAGAAGGTCATCGGCTACCTCGAAGAGGACGGCATCGACCCGAAGTCGAAGACCGACACCTATGCCGCGATCAAGCTGGAGATCGACAACCGCCGCTGGGCGGGCGTCCCCTTCTATCTGCGCACCGGCAAGCGGCTCGGCCGCCGGGTGACGGAGATCGCGGTGGTCTTCCAGCGGGCCCCGCACTCCCCCTTCGACCACACGGCGACGGAGGAGCTGGGGCAGAACGCGATCGTGATCCGCGTCCAGCCCGACGAGGGCATCACGGTCCGCTTCGGCTCCAAGGTGCCGGGCACCTCGATGGAGATCCGGGACGTGTCCATGGACTTCGCGTACGGCGAGTCGTTCACGGAGTCCAGCCCGGAGGCGTACGAGCGGCTCATCCTGGACGTGCTGCTCGGCGACGCCAACCTCTTCCCGCGTACGGAGGAGGTCGAGCTGTCCTGGGAGATCCTCGACCCGATCGAGGACTACTGGGACAAGCACGGCAGGCCCGCCCAGTACCGGTCGGGCACCTGGGGTCCCGCCGAGGCCGACGAGATGCTCGCACGAGACGGACGGAGCTGGCGCCGGCCATGAAGATAGACCTGACCGACACCACCGCCGGAGAGATCAACAAGGCGCTCGTGCAGGGCCGCCGCGCCATCGGCACACCCGCCGTCGGCATGGTCCTGACCCTCGTCATCGTCACCGACGAGGAGAACGCGTACGA
Organism: Streptomyces sp. NPDC127190; assembly: GCF_042672505.1. Taxonomy (NCBI): domain Bacteria; kingdom Bacillati; phylum Actinomycetota; class Actinomycetes; order Kitasatosporales; family Streptomycetaceae; genus Streptomyces; species Streptomyces sp. NPDC127190. Next base: position 99,570 of record NZ_JBHXVE010000009.1, on the reverse strand, counting down.
CGCGCTGAAGGCCGCCAACGACGCCTCGCGCGAGCACCCGTCGCGCACGCTCGTGGTCATCAAGCGGGTCTCCCGCACCCCGCGGGACCGCACCACCTCCCGGCTGGACGCCGAGGTGCGGGTCGGCGCGGACGCGGGCACCGGCGAGACGGCCGTCCTGCGGCTGTACGGCGAGGTGGTCGACCACGCCGACTCGGTGGTGCTGCCGCTGCTGCTGCCGGACGCCCCGGTCGTGGTGTGGTGGCCGGTGAACGCGCCGCTGGACCCGGCGAACGACCCGCTGGGCGCGCTGGCCCAGCGCCGGGTCACCGACTCCTACGCCGCCGAGCAGCCGGTGCGGGAGCTGTCCGCCCGCGCCGACAGCTACACGCCCGGTGACACCGACCTGTCCTGGACGAGGATCACCCCGTGGCGTTCCATGCTCGCGGCGGCGCTCGACCAGGTCTCCTGCGAGGTCACGGCCGTCGAGGTGGAGGGCGAGGAGTTCAACCCGAGCTGTGAGCTGCTGGCGATGTGGCTCGCGGACCGGCTGGACGTCCCCGTCCGGCGCTCCCTGTCCGCGGGTCCCGGCCTCACGGCGGTCCGCATCGACACCGACTGCGGCCCGATCGTGCTGGACCGCGCGGACGGTTCGCTGGCCACGCTGTCCATCGAGGGCCAGCCGGCCCGTGCGGTGGCGCTCAAGCGGCGGGACACCGCCGAGCTGATCGCGGAGGAGCTGCGCCGGCTGGACCCGGACGACACCTACGCGTCGGCGCTGCGCTACGGCGTGAACCGGCTGAACACGGTTCCGGAACAGGCGGCCGGGGAAGCCGCCGCGCCGACCGCGGAGCCGGTCGCCGAGCCGGAGCCGGTCGAGGAAGCGGTCAAGGCGCCCGCGAAGAAGGCGGCGGCCAGGACCGCCAAGAAGGCACCGGCGAGAAAGGCGACGGCGAAGTGAGCACTCCGCAGCTGGTCGTCCACCGTGACAAGGAGCTGATGGCGCAGGCCGCCGCGGCCCGCCTGATCACGAAGATCGTGGACGCGCAGACCTCCCGGGGCAGCGCGTCCGTGGTCCTCACCGGCGGCCGCAACGGCAACGGCCTGCTGGCCGCGCTGGCCGCGGCGCCCGCCCGGGACGCCATCGACTGGGGCCGGCTCGACCTGTGGTGGGGCGACGAGCGCTATCTGCCCGAGGGCGACCCGGAGCGCAATGTCACCCAGGCCCGCGAGGCGCTGCTGGACGCCGTACCGCTGGATCCGGAGCGCGTGCACGCCATGCCCGCCTCCGACGGTCCGTACGGTACGGACGTCGAGGCGGCGGCCGAGGCGTACGCGGCCGAACTGGCGAAGGCGGCCGGGCCGGAGAACCACGGTTCTGTGCCCTCCTTCGACGTCCTGATGCTGGGCGTCGGCCCGGACACCCATGTGGCTTCGCTCTTCCCGGAGCTGCCGGCCGTACGGGAGACCGAGCGCACGGTGGTCGGCGTGCACGGCGCGCCCAAGCCCCCGCCGACCCGGATCTCGCTGACGCTTCCGGCGATCCGCGCGGCCCGCGAGGTCTGGCTGCTCGCGGCGGGCGAGGACAAGGCGCAGGCCGCGGCCATCGCCCTGTCGGGCGCGGGCGAGATCCAGGCCCCGGCGGCCGGCGCGTACGGCAGGCAGCGCACGCTGTGGCTGCTGGACGCGGCGGCGGCTTCCCAGCTGCCGAGGTCCCTGTACCCGCCCGCCTCGGCGTGACCGCCTGAGCACCGAACGACTGAGGTCCCCCCTCGACCGAGCTTCACAGTTTCCGCACCGAATGTTCATACAACGGTCAACTTCTGTGTAAGCTCCTGGCGCTGCATCCGCACCAGTGAGGGGGGACCTCATGCGTATACGCCTCACCCTGGCCGCCGTTGCGACGGCCGGCACGCTCGCCGTCGCCGTCGCCGCGCCGGCCCAGGCCACCGAGTACTCCTCCGCCCTGAAGATCAAGGGCGTCCAGTACGACGCGCCGGGCCGCGACTCCAACAGCTGCCGCACCGGCAACACCAGGGACGAGTACCTGACCATCAAGAACTACTCGCGCAGTACGACCGTCAACCTCAAGGGTTACGTCGTGAAGGACGCGGCGGGCAACCGGTTCACGTTCCCGTCGAACCACTACCTCCAGCCCGGCGACTATGTGAAGCTGCGCGGCGGCCGCGGCACCGACTCGGACGCGCACAACGTCGTCTACCGCCAGAACTGCAACTTCCTCTGGAACAACGACAAGGACACCATCTACCTCGTCAAGCCGTCCGGCGCCCACGCGGACACGCACTCCTACACCAAGTCCCGTGACGACCGGGACGGCGACGGCTACATCTCCTTCCACGGCTGACCGGGGCGGGCCGGGCGGGCCCGGTCATTTGACCGAGCCCGCCATCACGCCCTGGACGAAGTGCCGCTGGAAGGCGAAGAACACCACCACCGGCACGATCAGGGAGAGGAACGCGCCCGGTGCCAGGACGTCGATGTTGCTGCCGAACTGGCGGATCTGGGACTGGAGTTCCACGGTGAGCGGCTGGGCGGAGCTGTCGGCGAAGAGCAGCGCGACCAGCATGTCGTTCCAGACCCACAGGAACTGGAAGATGGCGAGCGAGGCGAGGGCCGGACGGCCCACCGGCAGCACCAGCCGGGTGAAGATGCGCCACTCGCCGCCGCCGTCCATCCGCGCGGCCTCCAGCATCTCCTTCGGGATGTCCGCGAAGTAGTTGCGGAGCAGGAACACCGCGAAGGGGAGCCCGTAGGCCACATGGAAGAGGACGACGCCGGGGATCGTGCCGAACAGGCCGAGCGCGCCGAAGAGTTTGGCCACCGGCAGCAGACCGAGCTGGACCGGCACCACCAGCAGGGCCACCACCAGCAGGAAGAGCGGCTCGCGCAGCGGGAAGTCCAGCCAGGCGAAGGCGTATCCGGCGAGCGCGGCCAGACCCACGACGAGGGCCGTGGCCGGCACCGAGATCAGCACCGTGTTCCAGAATGCCTGCGTAATCCCGGAGTTCTTCAGCAGCGCCGTGTAGTTGTCGAAGGACAGCTGCCCGGGTCCGGCCGTCCACCAGCCGCCCTTGGCGGTGTCCTCGGAGGAGCGCAGGGAGGAGACGAACAGGCCTGCCAGGGGGGTCATCCAGATCAGCCCGACCACCACCAGGAACGCCTGGACCAGCCCGTTGCCCAGGCCGCGCCGGATCGCGTTCATCGCTGACTCCTTCGGAAGCGCCGTACGTTGAAGACCATCGCGGGGACCACGAGGAGCAGCAGGAGCACACCGAGGGCGCTGCCGAGGCCCTGGTTGTCGCCGCCGCCGAACGAGACCAGCCACATCTGGGTGGCCAGCACGGTGGCGTCCTCCTGCACCGGCCCCGGCGCGATGATGTAGACGAGGTCGAAGACCTTCATCACATTGATCACAAGGGTCACGAAGACCACGGTGAGCACGGGCGCGAGCAGCGGGACGGTGATCCGCCGGAAGATCTGCCACTCGTTCGCGCCGTCCATCCGCGCGGCCTCCAGCGCGTCCCGCGGAAGGGTCGACAGACCGGCGCCGATCAGCACCATCGCGAAGCCCGTCCAGATCCACAGGTAGGCGCCGATGATGGCCGGGGTGACCAGGGTCGGGCCGAGCCAGGAGACGCCCTGGTAGGGCTGGGCGAAGTCGGACGCCGGGAGTTTCACCGTGTACCGGCCCGGGTGCAGGCCGGGGAAGCGGAAGGAGCCGTCGGCGGCGGTGGTGGTGCTCGCGGCCGTGCTGCCGTCGCGCACCGCCTGGACCGTCACCCCGGGCAGCCCGCTCTCCTTCGGGTCGACCCTGCCCGGCCGGCCTGCGCCGCCGGGGGTGAAGTCCAGGTAGACGACACCGCGCAGTTCGCCGGGGGGCGCCTTGCGGGCCGCTGCCGGGCGGGCGGGGGCGGCGTTCTTCGGCAGGTCCCTGGGCAGGACGCCGACCAGCGGAAGCGTGACGGTCCGGCCCGGTGCCGCGGTCGTACGGTACGAGCCGTCCGCGTCCCGGGTCAGCAGACCGTCGCGGCCGCGGGCCGTCGGGTAGGCCGGGGTGCCCTGGAAGGCGTCGTGCACGGAGACGACGGCCGCGTTCAGGACGCCCTTGTCCGGGTCCTCGTCGTAGGCGAGCCGGAAGATGATGCCGGCGGCGAGGAAGGACACGGCCATCGGCATGAAGAGCAGCAGCTTGAAGGCGGTGGCCCAGCGGACCTTCTCCACCAGCACGGCCAGCACCAGGCCGAGGAAGGTGAGCAGGGCCGGGGCCACGACCACCCAGATCGTGGTGTTCCGGATGGCCTTCAGGGTCGCCGGGTCACGGAACATCTCGGTGTAGTTGTCGCCGCCGACGAACCGGGTGCCGGAGGCGTCGAAGAAGCTGCGGCCGACGGAGAACAGCACCGGGTAGACGACGAGCGCGCCGAGCAGGAGCAGCGCGGGGAAGACGAAGAGCAGGGCGATCAGCCGGGCGCGCCGCCGGCCGCGGCGCGCGGGCGCCGGGCCGGCGGGCGGGCCCGGGGGGGTGCCGTATAAAAAAAACAGAGCCCCCCAGAGCGGTATCTAAACGGGGGCG
>NZ_JBHXVE010000009.1:0-94987 GCF_042672505.1 Streptomyces sp. NPDC127190 | reverse complement strand
CCGCCGCCGGCGGCGGCGCGGGGCGCGCCCCCCCCCCGCCGGCCCCCGCGCGCGCCCCGCGCGCGGCGGCCGCGGGGGGCGGGGCCCCCCCCCCCGGGGCCGCGGGCCCGCCTGCTGTTTCACGAGTGCGGTGGCGGTCATGGGGTCGGCCGCTCAGTCCTGGTAGGCCTTGGCCGCCGCGGACTCCAGCTTCGCCGCGGTCGCCTTGGGGTCGGAGGGGTCGCGCAGGAAGTCCTGGAGCAGCTTCCACTCCCCCGCGCCCTTGGTGCCGCCGAAGGCGGCGGGCGCCTGGTCGGACATGTCGAAGCGGACCGAGTCGCCGGCCGAGACCAGGGACCTGGCGGTGGCGCGGGTGACGTCGTCGGCGTACGCCGTGAGGGCGAGCTTCTTGTTGGGGGACAGGAAGCCGCCCGCCTTCGCCCATACGGCCGCGGCCTCGGGCGTGGCCAGGTACTCCAGGAGCTTCATCCCGGCCGTGGCGTTCTTGCCGTCCTTGAGGACGACCGCCGCGTCACCGCCGCTGACCACCGGTGCCGTGCCGCCGTCGACCGCGGGGAAGGGGAAGAAGTCCGCGTCCTTGCCGATGGTCCTGCCGAACTGGTCGTGCGCGACGCCGGCCACGAAGTCGCCCTCGAAGACCATGCCGGCCTCGGGCTTGGGCCCGAACACCTTCTCCACCGAGCCGGGGAAGTCGGTGTTCAGGGCCTCCTTCCGGCCGCCCGCGATCAGCTGCTTGTCCTTGAACAGCTTGCCGAGCGTCCCCAGCGCCTTGACCACGCTCGCGTCGGTCCACTTCAGCTTGTGGGCGGCGAGGGCGTCGTACTTCTGCGGACCGGCCTGGGAGAGGTAGACGTTCTCGAACCAGTCGGTGAGCGTCCAGCCGTCCTCGCCGCCGACCGCGAACGCGGCGAGCCCGGAGTCGGAGACGGTGTGCCCGTCCTTGAGCATCTCGTCGTACGTCTTCGGCGGCTTGACCCCGGCCTGGGTGAGGGCCTCGGGGCTGTACCAGACGGTGGACTTGTGGGCGGCCTTGAAGTAGAGGCCGTACAGGGTGCCGTCGACGCTGCCGTACTTCTTCCACACGGGGGCGTAGTCGGCGGTGACCGTCGCTCGCGCGGCCGGGGACAGCGGCTTCAGCCAGCCCTTCTTCGCGAACTGCTGGAGCACGCCGACCTGCGGGACCATCACGACGTCGGGCGCGTTGCCGCCCTCGATCTTGCTGCCGACGACGGTCGAGACATTGTCGCCGGTGGACACGAACTGGGTCTTGGCGCCGGTCTTCGCGGTGAACGCGTCCAGCACCTTCTGGAAGTTCTTCTGCTCGGCCCCGGACCAGACACCGGCCACGGTGACGGTCTGGCCGCTGAGCGCCTTGTCCCCGCCGCCGGCCGAGACGGGCCCGCCGCCGCAGGCGGTGGCGCCGAGGGCGAGGGTGAGGGCGGTACAGCTGGTGAGCAGGGTGGTACGGCGTCGCATCATCGTCGATGTCCCTTCGAGAACCGGTTGATCAGAGGTCGCTGAGCCACCAGGCCGCCGTGGAGCCGGGCAGGACGCCGGGCGGGCAGGGGCCGCTGGAGAGCAGGGGGGTGCCGGAGACCGGCGCCGGGGTGGGTGCGGTGGTGAAGTTGACGGCGCAGACCAGGCCGTCGCCCCGGACGAAGGCGAGCACACCGGGCGGGGTGTCCAGCCAGTGCAGCGAGCCCTCGCCCAGCTGGGGCAGTTGCCTGCGCAGGTGCAGGCCCTCCCGGTACAGGTGCCAGAAGGAGCGGGTGTCGGCGAGCGCGCGGTCGGTGGCGTACTCGGCGAAGTAGTCGGGCTGCGGCAGCCAGGGCCTGGCGCCCTCGGCGCCGGAGGTGAAGCCGAACGGGGAGGCCTGTCCGGACCAGGGCAGCGGCACCCGGCAGCCGTCGCGGATCCGGGCGCGGCTGCCGGTGCGGCGGAAGATCGGGTCGGTGAGGACGTCGTCGGGCAGGTCGACGACCTCGGGCAGGCCCAGCTCCTCGCCCTGGTAGATGTACGCGGCTCCGGGCAGCGCCAGCATCAGCAGCGCGGCGGCGCGGGCGCGGGCGGCGCCGAGGCCGCTGCCGTGCGGGGCGGGTTCCCCGTAGCGGGTGACGGTGCGGACCTGGTCGTGGTTGTTGAGGACCCAGGTGACGGTGGAGCCGGTGCCCGCGATGTCCTGCATGGCCTCGGAGACGACCTTGCGGAAGGCGTCGGCGTCCCAGGGGGCGCCGAGCAGGTCGAAGAAGAAGGCCTGGTGGAGTTCGTCGGGGCGGACGTAGAGGGCGTGTTCACGGGCGGTGGGCACGGAGACCTCGCCGACCAGGAGCCGTTCCCGGCCGTCATGGGCCGTGTACTCCTCGCATATCGCGCGCCACCGCCGCCATATGCCGTGCACCTCGGGCTGGTTCCAGGCGAGCGGGTTGACCGAGTCGCGGGTGCGGGCGTCGGCCTCCGGGTCGTCGGAGTCGGGCAGCTCGGGGTGTTTGAACAGTCCGGCGGCGACGTCGATGCGGAAGCCGTCGACTCCGCGGTCGAGCCAGAAGCGCAGTACGCGGTCGAACTCGGCGGTGACGGCGGGCTCGCGCCAGTTCCAGTCGGGCTGTTCGGGGGTGAACATGTGCAGGTACCACTGGCCGTCGTCGACCCTGCTCCAGGCGGGGCCGCCGAACATCGCGTGCCAGTTGTTGGGCGGCTGCGAGCCGTCCGGGCCGCGGCCGTCGGCGAAGTGGAAGCGGGCGCGGGCCGGGCTGCCCGGCTCGCTCGCCAGCGCCTCGCGGAACCACGGGTGCTCGCTGGAGCAGTGGTTGGGGACGATGTCGAGGAGGACCTTGATGCCGAGCCGGTGGGCGGCCGCCATCAGCAGGTCGAACTCGGCGAGGTCGCCGAAGAGCGGGTCGACGTCGCAGTAGTCGGCCACGTCGTAGCCGTGGTCGGCCTGCGGCGAGGGGTAGAACGGGCTCAGCCAGATGCCGTCGACGCCGAGCTTCTTCAGATACGGCAGCCCCGCGCGGACCCCGGCGAGATCGCCGACGCCGTCGCCGGTGCTGTCCAGAAAGCTGCGGACATAGACCTGGTAGATCACCGCGTCGCGCCACCAGCCGTACTTACTCAACATGCATGCATGTTAGGTAGGCGTGTCGCAGAGGTGTCAATGAAAAGAACGGAAGCTACCGCAGAGTTGGGGTGGCGAAGCGGGATGCATTAGGACAATCCGAAGCCAGATGAGATGTCCGCGTTACCTAACAAGTAACTAGAAGAGGTCAGCGGTGGGCGATCGCGTCCAGCTCGTGCGCCAGCCGCCGCACCGCCTGCTCGGGCGTCTGCCGGCCGGTCAGGGCGCCGTACACCACCGCCTGCACCACCAGGCTGACCTGGTCGTAGTGCGCGCTCTTCGGGCGCGGCGCGGCGGTGAGCACGGCGGTGCGCAGGGTCGGCAGATAGGGGAACCGCCGGATCAGCCCGGGGTCCTGGTAGAGCGCGGCGCGTACGGGAGGCAGCGCGCCCCGGACGAGCACCTGGCGCTGGACCGGTGCGCTGGTGAGGTAGGCGATCAGCCGCGCGGCCGAATCGGGGTGCCGCGCATGGGAGTTGACCGCCAGGTTGGAGCCCCCGAGGACGCTCGTCCCCGGCCCGTCGGGTCCGGGCAGCGGTACGGCGCCGATCTTCCCGGCGACCTCGGAGCCGCGGGCGGAGGCGACGGCGTAGGCGTAGGGCCAGTTGCGCAGGAAGAGCAGCCTGCCGTCCTGGAAGGCCTGTTTGGACTCCTCCTCCTTGTACGTCAGCGCCTGCTTCGGTATCCACCCCTCGCGCAGCCCCCGGGCGAGGAAGCCGATGCCCTCGCGGGCGGCCGCCGAGTCGACGGTGACCCGGGTGCCCTCGTCGCCGAGGATCGTGCCGCCCGCCGAGTAGACGGCCTCGGCCGCGTTGACGGTGAGGCCCTCGTAGGGCAGGAACTGGCCCGCGTAGCCGCCGAGGTGGTACTTCGGCGCGATCGTCCGCGCGTCGTGCTCCAGCTCGGCCCAGGTGCGCGGCGGGGGCACGCCCTCCTTGGCGAGGACGTCCCTGCGGTAGAGGAGAAGTCCGGCGTTGGTGACGTACGGGACCGCGTACAGCCGTCCCTCGTAGGTCGCCGTGTCCACCACCGGCGGCAGGAAGCTGCGCAGCGGGAAGCGGCTGCGGGGCAGCGGGCGGATCCAGCCGGCCGCCGCGAACTCCGAGGTCCAGTTGACGTCGATGTTGAGGACGTCGAAGCGGCCCCGGTCGCCGCCGCGCAGGTCGGTGGTCATCTGCGCATGGGTCTCGTCGGCGGAGTCCGGCAGCTCGACGAGCGTGACCTTCTCGCCGGGATGGGTGCGGTTCCAGCCCTGGAGCAGCGGTCCGAGATAACCGGTGAGATCGCCGGCGGTGGCCAGGGTCAGCGGGCCGCGCCCGCTGTGCGCGCCCCCGTCGGACCGGACCCCGGAGGCGACGTACCCGGTGACGATCACCACGAGAACGAGGAGGCCCCTACCGGCGGCGCGTATCCACCGCATAGGTTCCTCCTTGCACACGTACACATGGCTCCGGGCGCCCTCGCCGGGAGTCAGAGGCCATGTATACCTGTTAGGTATGGGCGATACTAGAGCCTGGAGCACATTGTGAGAGGACAGGAGGACAGCACGCGTGCGCCTGGCTCTCCTGGCACTCCTGGCCCGCGGCCCGGCCCACGGCTATGAACTGAAGCAGGACCTTGAGCAACTGCTGGGCTCCGCGTACCCTCAGCCGAACGTCGGCCAGGTCTACGTCACCCTCGGCCGCCTGGAGAAGTCCGGGCTGATCGAGGGCGAGGACGTCGAGCAGTCCAGCCGGCCCAACAAGAAGGTCTACCACCTCACCGACGCCGGTCGGGAGGCGCTGCACGTCTGGTTCGAGGAGACCGAGGACGAGCCGCGGGTACGGGACGAGTTCTTCATGAAGCTCGCCCTCGCCCCGCAGACCGGTCTCGCCGACCAGATCACCCTCATCAACCGGCAGCGGCGCCAGTACCTCAACACCATGCGCAGCCTGTCGAAACTGGCCGCGGCCGAGGACCGGGACAACAGAATCGCCCATCTGCTGATCGAGGGCGCGATGCTGCACCTGCAAGCCGACCTCGACTGGCTGGAGCGGTGCCAGGAGGAACTGGAATGAGCGAGGACAGTGTTCCGGTGCTGCGCGCCGAGGGGCTGGTCAAGACCCATCACGGGGAGGGCGCGCCCGCGCATGCCGTCCGCGGGGTCGACCTGAGCGTGGCCCGCGGCGAGTTCGTGGCGATCACCGGCCCGTCCGGCGCCGGGAAGTCGACCCTGCTGCACCTGCTGGGCGGGCTGCAACGGCCGGACGAGGGCAGCATCTGGCTGGACGGCCGGTGCACCGACTCCTTCGGTGAGGCCCGCTGGGCGGTGGAGCGGCGCAGGGCCATCGGCATCGTCTTCCAGTTCTTCAACCTGGTGTCCAACCTGTCCGTCGCCGACAACGTGGAACTGCCCGCCCTGCTCGCCGGGGTCCCGCCGAAGCAGGCCCGCGCCGAGCGCGAGGCGCTCCTGGCCGAGCTGGGCCTCGCCGGCAAGGAGCGCAGCATGCCGGGCGAGCTGTCCGGCGGCGAGCAGCAGCGGGTCGCCCTCGCCCGGGCCCTGGTCAACCATCCGCCGCTGCTGCTGGCGGACGAACCCGCCGGGAGCCTGGACAGCAAGGGCACCCGCGAGGTGATGCGGCTGCTGTCCCGCTTCCACGGGCGCGGCCAGACGATCGTCCTGGTCACGCATGACGCCCGGCTGGCGAGCGCGGCCGACCGGGTGATCAGCTTCTTCGACGGCCGGATCGCGGACGACGCGGCGCTGGACACCGCCCCGCCGCCCCGCCGCGGTGGCATCTCCGGGGTGCTGGAGCTGAGGGACTGACCGTGCTGGATCTGAGGGACGTACGGGCCACCCTGCGCTGGGCCCACTCCGATCTGCGCACCCACCGCGGCGAGGCGCTGTTCCTGGTGCTGGCCACCGCCGGCATCGTCGTCTCGCTGCTGCTGGCCACCGCCCTGTTCGGCTATGCCACCAACCCCTGGCAGCGCACCTTCGCCGCGGCGCGCGGGGCGCATGTCTGGCTGCACACCATGCCGACCGCGGACGCCGGCCGGCTCGCCCGGCTGGACGGCGTCACCGCCGTCGCCGGTCCCTACCGCACCGAGTCCGTCACCGTCGCCGTACGCGGCACCCGTGCCTCCGTGGAGCTGCGCGGCACCCCCCGGCCGCCCGCCGTGGGCCGGCCGCTGCTCACCAGCGGGCACTGGCTGGATCCGGCCCGGCCGGACGGGGTCGTGCTGGAGAGCAGCCTGGCCCGCGCCCTGCTGGCCGAACCCGGCGACACCCTCAGCCTGCCCGGCACCGCCCGCACCCTGACCGTCGAGGGCGTCGCCGACAGCGCCGAGGTCCCGTACACCCCGGGCGAGCAGCCGGGCCTGGTCTGGGCGCTGCCCTCCGCGGTGCGGGCACCCGGCGGCCAGGTCATCGGGCTGCGGCTCGGCGATCCGGCCGACACCGACTACGCGGTGCAGCGCGCCGTCACCGCGCTGGGCGCGGGCGCGGTCGGCGAGGTGTCCACCTGGCAGCAGGCGCGGGCCGCGGCCCAGGGCGACAACCGGCTGCTGGGCCAGGTGCTCGGCCTGTTCGGGCTGGGCGCGCTGATCGCCGCCGGTCTCGCGGTGCACGGGGCGATCGCCACCCGGATCCGCGGACACCTGCGGGACCTGTCGGTACTGAAGGCGATCGGCTTCACCCCCGGCCAGGTCGTCCGGGTCTTCCTGCTCCAGCATCTCGCCTACGCCCTGCTCGGCGCCCTGGCCGCCGCCGCGCTCACCGAGACGCTGGGCAGCCGGATCCCCGGGCGGCTCGGCGACGCGGTGGGCGTGTGGCAGGGGCTGCCCGGGCACACCGTGGCGCTGTGCGCGGTGCCCGTGGCCGCGGTGCTCTTCATCGGCCTGACCACGGGCCTCGCGGCCTGGCGGGCGGGCCGGGTGCCGCCGGTTCCGGTGCCGCGCCCCGACGCACCGGCGGGCGGACGGCTCTCCGGTCCGGCCCGGCGGGCGCTGGGGCTGCGGCTGCCGGCCGCGCTGGTCCTCGGCTGCCACAAGCTGTGCGCGGGGCGCGGCCGGTCACTGGCCACGGTGGCCCGGCTGACGCTGCCGCTGCTGCTGATCGTGGTGGCGCTCAGCGCCTGGACCACGATCGACCGCTTCCACAGCAGCCCGGACCGGGTCGGGCTGCCCACCTCCCTCACCGTCCGCTCGGACGGGCGACCGGACACCGTCCGCGCCCTGCTGGCACACGACTCCCGGGTGGCCGCCGCCTATCCGGGCGTCGAACTGGCCGCGCTGGTGCCCGGGCAGACCGGGACCATCGCGCTGCGCGGCCTCGGCACCGACGCGCGGCCCTACCCCTGCGCCCTCGCCGAGGGCCGCGCCGCACACGGGCCGGACGAGGCGGTGGCCGGCCAGGGCCTGCTGGACCTGCTGCACGCGCAGGTCGGCGACTGGGTGCGGCTGACGGTCGGCGACCGGCCGCAGATCCTGCACATCGTCGGCCGCAGCATCGAACCGCAGAACGCCGGCCGGGTCGTCACGGCCTCCCTGGACACCCTCCGGGAGAACGCCCCGGGGCTCGCTCCCGCCTTCTACCAGCTGCGGCTGCGGCCCGGCGCCGACCCGCACCGGGTGGCCGCCGCGCTCACCGCGGCCGGTCACGGCCGTCTGGACGTGCACACCGTGACCAATCCGGCCGACGGGCTGTCCCCGCTGCGCGGAGTCGTCGCCGGACTGATCGCCGTACTGGCCCTGATCGGGCTGGTGGAGCTGCTGACCGCGATCGGCGGCAGCGTCCGCGAGGGCGAGCGGGACCTGCTCGCGCTCAGGGCGATCGGCATGTCCCCGCGCCAGATCACCGCGATCACCGTCACGGCCACGAGCGGTACGGCGCTGGCCGCGATGCTTCTCGCCACCGCCCTGGGGCTGCCGCTGGCCCACCGGCTGATCGACGCCCAGGGCGCCTCCAGCGGCATCGGCGCGGGGATCGCCCAGTCCCCGTCCGCCGGGCTGCTGCTTCTGCTGGGCTCGGCGGCCGTCCTGGGCTCGGCCGCGCTCGCCGCCCTGCCCGCGGCCCGAGCGACCCGCCGCCGCCTGGCGGACACGCTGAGCGCGGTGGCCTGAGGGCGGGGGGCTGGGCCGCCGGGCGTCAACGGCCGTATGGATTACTGCTGTTGTACGGCCCGTAGCCGCTGGTGTAGGGCCCGTGGCCGCTGGTGTACGGCGCCTGGCGCGGGGTGCGCAGCGACGGGTGGGCGGCCAGCCGGATGCCATGCCTCCGCTTGAGCCGGGCCATCTCGTACAGCGCGATGGCCGTGACCGTGACCGGGGCGCCGAGAATGAAGACGATGCCCAGCGTCAGTCCGAGACCGTGCAGATCACCGGTGAGCAGATCGGGCAGGGCCATCAGCCAGCTGGTGACGATGGCGAGCAGCGGCGGCAGACAGCGGTGTACGGCCGCCGTGCCGAAGAAGTTGCCGGTGATCCGCAGGGCTCCGGCACCGACGAACCACACCAGCCACAGCGTCAGCACACCCACCGGGATCACCAGCAGACCCCCGCTCAGCGCGGTGCCGTTCTGGAGCAGCAGGACGGTCACGACGGCCGAGCCGACGAAGGTCACCAGCAGGCCCAGCGCCCGCAGCAGTGCCGGCCGCAGCGGGCGCAGGCTTCCGCCGCGCCGCCAGATCCAGAGCATCACCCCGACCGTGAGCGGGGTGACGACCAGCAGGACGAGCGAGGCGATCAGCAGGTTCTCCAGCATCTCCTGGGGAGCGAAGCCGCCCTCCACGAAGGTGTAGACACCCACCGCCGCGACCGTGCCGGCGGCGACGCGGATCCGCTTGAGCTGCTCGACCGCCGGATCCAGCGGCTCGGGTATCCATCCCGGATGGAACACCGCCGAGGCCGCGTGATGCGCCTTCAGATAGTTCCGGCCGGCCGGACCGGACCCCGTACGTCTCCCCCGCCCACGGGCCACCACACACTCCCCCGCGTCATGACTCACATGATCACCGGGAGTGTACGGGAGCCGGGCGGTGTGCGCCGCGCCCGGCTCCCGCGGTCCTGGGTCAGCTACGGCCGCGCAGTTCCCGGTACTTGGCGACCAGCGCCGTGGTCGACGCGTCGAGGCCTGCCACCTCCGCCCCCTCGGTCAGCGCCGGCTCGACCCGCTTGGCCAGCACCTTGCCCAGCTCCACGCCCCACTGGTCGAAGGAGTCGATGTTCCACACCGCGCCCTGCACGAACACCTTGTGCTCGTAGAGCGCGACGAGCTGGCCGAGCACGGACGGGGTGAGTTCCTTCGCCAGGATGGTGGTCGTCGGCCGGTTCCCCTGGAACGTCTTGTGCGGGACCAGCTCCTCCGGCACCCCCTCCGCGCGGACCTCGTCGGCGGTCTTGCCGAAGGCGAGCGCCTGGGTCTGGGCGAAGAAGTTGGCCATCAGCAGGTCGTGCTGCGCCTTGAGTTCCCCGCTCAGCTCGGCGACCGGGCGGGCGAAGCCGATGAAGTCGGCCGGGATCAGCTTGGTGCCCTGGTGGATCAACTGGTAGTAGGCGTGCTGGCCGTTGGTGCCCGGGGTGCCCCAGACGACCGGCCCGGTCTGCCAGTCCACGGGCTCCCCGTCCCGCTGCACCGACTTGCCGTTGGACTCCATGTCCAGCTGCTGGAGGTAGGCGGTGAACTTGGACAGGTAGTGGCTGTACGGCAGCACCGCGTGCGACTGGGCGTCGTGGAAGTTGCCGTACCAGATGCCCAGCAGGCCCAGCAGCAGCGGGGCGTTGGCCTCGGCCGGGGCGGTGCGGAAGTGGTCGTCGACGATCCGGAAGCCGTCGAGCATCTCCCGGAAGCGGTCCGGCCCGATGGCGATCATCAGGGACAGGCCGATCGCGGAGTCGTACGAGTAGCGGCCGCCGACCCAGTCCCAGAACTCGAACATGTTGGCCGTGTCGATCCCGAACTCGGCGACCTTCTCGGCGTTGGTCGACAGCGCCACGAAGTGCCGGGCGACCGCGGCCTGGTCACCGAGCGCGTCCAGCAGCCACGTCCGGGCGGAGGTCGCGTTGGTGATGGTCTCGATGGTGGTGAAGGTCTTGGACGCGATGATGAACAGCGTCTCCGCCGGGTCCAGGTCGCGGGTGGCCTCGTGCAGGTCGGCGCCGTCCACGTTGGAGACGAAACGGACCGTCAGCTCGCGGTCGGTGAAGCTGCGCAGCACCTCGTAGGCCATCGCGGGGCCGAGGTCGGAGCCGCCGATGCCGATGTTGACGACGTTCCTGATGCGCTTGCCGGTGTGGCCGGTCCAGGCACCGGAGCGGACCCGGTCGGCGAAGTCGCTCATCCTGTCCAGCACCGCGTGCACCTTCGGTACGACGTTCTCGCCGTCGACCTCGATCACCGCGTCCCGCGGCGCGCGCAGCGCGGTGTGCAGCACCGCCCGGTCCTCGGTGACATTGATCTTCTCACCGCGGAACATGGCGTCCCGCAGCCCGAACACGTCGGTCGCCGCGGCCAGCTCGCGCAGCAGCCGGAGCGTCTCCTCGGTGACCAGGTGCTTGGAGTAGTCGATGTGGAGATCGCCGACCTGGAGCGTGTACCCGCTGCCCCGCCCGGGGTCGGAGGCGAACAGCTCCCTCAGACCGGTGTCGGCCAGCTCCTCCCGGTGCTTGGCGAGCGCGGTCCACTCGGGCATCTGGTGGAGCCTGGTACGGCCGTCTGCGTTCATGTCCGACTTCAGCCTTCTTTCGTGCCTGTCCCAGCGGTTCCAACCTAATTGATCACCCCGCCGGTATCAGGGCGGTGTCAGCGGTGTCGAGGAGGATCCGAAGGGCTGCCGGGGTGAAGGCCGGCACGATGAGCAGCGGTCGGCCGCACGGGCCGGAAGACGACTCCGGCCCGGCACCCACAGGCGCCCGGCCGGTCTCGAACTCCTAGATCTCGCCCCGCAGTTTGGCGAGCGCCTCGGCGAGGATCGCCTCGCCGTCCGCGTCGCTGCGCCGCTCCCGTACATACGCGAGGTGCGTCTTGTAGGGCTCGGTGCGCGGCGGGGCCGGCGGATTGTCCCGGTCCTGGCCGGCCGGGAAGCCGCAGCGCGGGCAGTCCCAGGTGTCGGGGACCTGTGCGTCGCTGGCGAAGCTGGGCTGCGTCTCATGCCCGTTGGAGCACCAGAAGGAGATGCGCAGACGCGGCGCGGACTCGCCGCGCTCGGCCTCGCCCATCGGCCCCGCCCCGACCCGGCTTCCCCGGATCGCGTTGCCACTTGCCACGGTCGTAACTCCCTGCGTGATGGTGCCGCGAAGCGAGTCGGCGTTTCGCTTCGCTGCGAGCGCCTCAGTCTACGTAAGGCCCAACGCGCGTCCAGTGATTGGAGTTACAAGACCCCACACCTAGACGCAAGCCCCATGATAGGCCGCGCTCACGAGCGCGTACCGAACATGGGGCGTTACGTACGGAATGTGCGGATCGTCCGCGTCAGCTGTTCGTCTTCATCAGGATGCCGAGGACGATGATGCACGCGAACCACAGCACGCCGATCACGATGGTGATCCGGTCAAGGTTGCGCTCGGCGACCGAGGAGCCGCCGACGGAGGACTGCATGCCGCCGCCGAACATGTCGGAGAGGCCGCCGCCCTTCCCCTTGTGCATCAAGACCAGCAGCATCAGCAGCAGGCTGAAGATGATCAGGGCGATCGAGAACCCCAAAACCACGGCTGGACCAACTTCCTCGGATTCGGATGGGACGACGGGGCCCAGCACACAGCGCTGGACCCCGCAAGGGTACGACGGATCGCGCCTACCGCATACTCACAGCTCGGATCACTGGTCGCGGAATCGCACGATCTTGACGAACTCGTCGGCGTCCAGCGAGGCGCCGCCGACCAGAGCGCCGTCGATGTCGGCCTGCGCCATGATCTCGGCGACGTTGCCCGACTTGACGGAGCCGCCGTACTGGATGCGCACCTTGTCGGCCAGATCCTGCGAGTACAGCTCCGCGAGCTTGGCGCGGATGGCGGCGCAGACCTCCTGCGCGTCCTCGGCGCCGCAGACCTTGCCGGTGCCGATGGCCCACACGGGCTCGTAGGCGATCACCACGGTCTCGGCCTGCTCGGCGGGCAGGTCCTTGAGACCGCCCTCGACCTGGGCGAGGGTGTGGGCGACGTGGTTGCCCGCCTCACGGACCTCCAGCTCCTCGCCGACGCACAGGATCGGGGTCAGGCCGTGCTTGTAGGCGGCCTTGACCTTGGCGTTGACCAGCTCGTCGGTCTCGTTGTGGTACTGGCGGCGCTCGGAGTGGCCGATGGCCACGAACGTGCACTTGAGCTTGGCCAGCATCGAGCCGGAGATCTCGCCGGTGTAGGCACCGGAGTCGTGCTGCGAGATGTCCTGGGCGCCGTACTTGATCTTGAGCTTGTCGCCGTCGACCAGGGTCTGCACGGAGCGCAGGTCGGTGAAGGGCGGCAGGACGGCGACCTCTACGGCCTCGTAGTCCTTGTCGGCCAGGGCGAAGGCGAGCTTCTGGACGTGGGCGATGGCCTCCAGGTGGTTGAGGTTCATCTTCCAGTTGCCCGCCATCAGCGGCGTGCGAGTGGTCATGCGGGGTCAGTCCTCCAGTGCGGCGAGGCCGGGGAGCGTCTTGCCCTCGAGGTATTCGAGGGAGGCGCCGCCACCGGTCGAGATGTGGCCGAACGCGTTCTCGTCGAAGCCGAGCGTGCGCACGGCCGCGGCCGAGTCACCGCCGCCGACGACGGTGAAGCCCGGCGAGTCCAGCAGTGCCTGCGCGACGGCCTTGGTGCCGTTCGCGTAGTCGGGGTGCTCGAAGACACCCATGGGGCCGTTCCAGAAGACCGTACCGGCGTCGGCCAGCTTCGCGGCGTACAGCTCCCGGGTCTTCGGACCGATGTCGAGACCCTCCTTGTCCGCCGGGATGGCGTCCGCGGAGACGGTGTCGGGGTGGGCGGGCGCCTTGGTCTTCAGGTCCGGGAACTCGGACGCGACCAGGACGTCGACGGGGAGCACGAACTCCACGCCGCGCTTCTCCGCCTCCGCCAGGTACTCCAGGCACCGGTCCTTCTGGTCCTCCTGGAGCAGCGAGATGCCCACCTCGAGACCCTTGGCGGCGAGGAAGGTGTACGCCATGCCGCCGCCGATCAGGATGCGGTCGGCCTTCTTGAGCAGGTTGTCGATGACGCCCAGCTTGTCGGAGACCTTGGCGCCGCCCAGCACGACCACGTACGGGCGCTGCACCTCGTCGGTGAGCTTCTTCAGGACGCCGACCTCGGTGGCGATGAGGTAGCCGGCGTAGTGCGGCAGCTTGGCCGGGAGGTCGTAGACGGAGGCGTGCTTGCGGTGCACCGCGCCGAAGCCGTCACCGACGTACACATCGGCGAGGGCGGCGAGCTGCTCGGCGAAGGCGGCGCGCTCGGCGTCGTCCTTGGACGTCTCGCCGGGGTTGAAGCGGAGGTTCTCCAGGACGGCGACCTGGCCCTCCGTCAGGCCGGCGACCGCGTCCTTGGCGGACTGTCCGACGGTGTCGGCCGCGAAGGCGACGGCGGAGCCGATGATCTCGCCCAGTCGCGAGGCGGCCGGGGCGAGGGAGAAGGCGGGGTCCGGGGCGCCCTTGGGACGGCCCAGGTGCGAGGCCACGACCACCTTGGCGCCCGCCTCCGTGAGGGCCTTGACGGTGGGCGCGACGGCGCGGATACGGCCGTCGTCGGTGATGGTCGTACCGTCCAGCGGCACGTTGAGGTCGGCGCGGACGAAGACCCGCTTGCCGCGCACACCGGCGGCGAGAAGTTCGTCGATCGTCTTCATTGAGTGGACTCCTGGGGAGGGCTCGTGGTGCACCTGATCGTAAAAGGACGTGGTCCGTACGCGAGACAGGGCCCGGACAGCGCGACGGCGCGCTGCCCGAGCCCTGCACTCACTTCAAGGTCCTGCTGCGGTGTTCTACGGCGATCAGAGCTGGCCGCCGACGAAGACCGTGAGGTCCACGAGGCGGTTGGAGTAGCCCCACTCGTTGTCGTACCAGCCGATGACCTTCACGTTCTTGCCCTCCTGGACCATGGTCAGGGAGGAGTCGAAGGTGCAGGACGCCGGGGCGTTGACGATGTCGGAGGAGACGATCGGGTCCTCGGTGTAGTCGAGGAGGCCCTTCAGCTCGCCCTCGGCGGCCTTCTGGAAGGCGGCGTTGACCTCTTCCTTGGTGACCTCGCGGGAGAGCTCGACGACCAGGTCGGTGACCGAGCCGGTCGGGACCGGGACGCGCATGGCGATGCCGTCCAGCTTGCCCTTGAGCTGCGGCAGCACCAGAGCGGTGGCCTTCGCGGCACCGGTGGTGGTCGGGATGATGTTCTCGGCGGCGGCACGGGCGCGGCGCAGGTCCTTGTGCGGGAAGTCCAGGATGCGCTGGTCGTTCGTGTACGCGTGCACCGTGGTCATCAGACCCTTGACGATGCCGAAGTTCTCGTCCAGGACCTTCGCCATCGGCGCCACACAGTTGGTGGTGCAGGAGGCGTTGGAGATGACGTGGTGGTTGGCCGCGTCGTACTTGTCCTGGTTGACACCCATGACGATGGTGATGTCCTCGTCCTTGGCCGGAGCCGAGATGAGGACCTTCTTGGCGCCACCGGCGATGTGCTTGGCGGCGTCCGCCTTGCTGGTGAAGATGCCGGTCGACTCGATGACGATGTCGACGCCCAGCTCACCCCAGGGGATGTCGGCCGGGTTGCGCTCGGACAGCACCTTGATGGTGTGACCGTCGACGGTGATCGTGTCGGCGGTGTGGGTGACCTCCTGCTTGAGGCGACCCAGGATCGTGTCGTACTTGAGCAGGTGAGCCGTGGTCGCGGTGTCACCCAGGTCGTTGACAGCCACAACCTCGATGTCCGCACCCTGCTCCAGCAGCGCGCGGAAGTAGTTACGCCCGATGCGGCCGAAGCCGTTGATGCCTACGCGGATCGTCACGAACCGATCTCCTCGTTGGTACGCCGGCTATGCGGTGCCGGCGAGCTCTGTTTGGGATGTCCCCGACCACCACCGACCCTACCTCTCTGAGGGCCCCGAGGTGACATCGAGATGGCCCATACACGGGCAGGCGTTCCGTACCCGTCAGTAGAGGTACGGACCGTCCCGGATCGGCAATGGGTTCACCCGTTTTTGGTACGGAATGCGGGGCACTCTTGGCGCCTTTTTCACTCGTTCGTGAGCCGGTTGGCTCACTTGATGACTACCCCATTCCTGCACCCTTGAGAGGGGGTTCCGCTCACCTGCCAAATTCAGCTGCCGAAAGGTGTGAAAAACGCCGGTGCCGAGACCCGTGGCGGATCTCGGCACCGATGTTTTTTCGCGTTTTCCGTGTCGGACAGGCCGTCAGCCGGCCAGATTCTCCGCCAGCTCCTCGGTGAGATTGGCTTCCGTGCCCGGAATGCCCAGATCGGCGGCGCGCTTGTCGGCCATGGCCAGCAGCCGACGGATACGGCCCGCGACCGCGTCCTTGGTCAGCGGCGGGTCGGCGAGCGCGCCCAGCTCCTCCAGCGAGGCCTGCTTGTGCTCCATCCGCAGCCGGCCGGCCGCGGCGAGATGCTCGGGGACCTCGTCGCCCAGGATCTCCAGAGCGCGCTGCACCCGGGCCCCGGCGGCCACGGCGGCGCGTGCCGAGCGGCGCAGGTTGGCGTCGTCGAAGTTGGCGAGCCGGTTGGCCGTCGCCCGCACCTCGCGGCGCATCCGGCGCTCCTCCCACGCCAGCACCGACTCGTGTGCGCCGAGCCGGGTCAGCAGCGCGCCGATCGCGTCCCCGTCCCGGACGACCACCCGGTCCACCCCGCGCACCTCGCGCGCCTTGGCGGCGATGGACAGTCTGCGCGCGGCACCGACCAGTGCGAGCGCGGCCTCCGGGCCGGGGCAGGTCACCTCCAGGGAGGAGGAGCGGCCGGGCTCGGTCAGCGAGCCGTGCGCCAGGAAGGCACCGCGCCAGGCCGCCTCCGCGTCACAGGTGGCCCCGGAGACCACCTGCGGCGGCAGACCGCGGATCGGGCGGCCCCGGCCGTCGACCAGACCGGTCTGGCGGGCCAGCTGGTCACCGCCCGCGACGACCCGTACGACATAGCGCGAGCCGCGGCGCAGCCCGCCGGGCGCCATCACGATCAGCTCGGAGCTGTGGCCGAAGATCTCCAGGATGTCCCGCTTGAGACGGCGGGCCGCCATCGCGGTGTCCAGCTCCGCCTCGATCACGATGCGCCCGCTCACCAGGTGGAGGCCGCCGGCGAACCGCAGAATGGCGGAGACCTCCGCCTTCCTGCAGCAGGTCCGGGTGACGGGGAGCCGGGAGATCTCGTCCTTCACCGCTGCCGTCATCGCCATGGGCCGATCCTTCCATGCATCCGAAAAATACGGTCGTACGCGGCGGCCAACAGCTCCGGGTCGTGCCGGGGCGATCCGTCGGTCCGGGCCACCGGCGCCAGCTCGACCGCGGCTCCCAGCCGCTTGGCGGCCTCGGTGAGCGAGTCGCGGTCGGGCACCGCGGCCTCGTCGGCCAGCACCACGTCCAGGGCGAGTTTAGGGGCGTGTCGCCCCAAAACCTCCAAATGACGCTGCGGTGAGAAGCCCTCGGTTTCTCCCGGCTGCGGGGCGAGGTTCAGCGACAGGACCTTGCGCGCCTTGGTCTCGGTGAGCGCGTCCAGCAGGTCGGGGACGAGCAGATGCGGGATCACCGAGGAGAACCAGGAACCGGGGCCCAGCACCACCCAGTCCGCGTCCAGCACCGCCGCGACGGCCTCCGGCACCGCGGGCGGGTCGTGCGGTACGAGGTGCACCGACTGCACCTCGCCGGGGGTGAGCGCGACCGTCGCCTGCCCGCGCACGGTGTCCACGTCCTCCGGGCGCGCCGGATCATGCCCCTTGACCAGGGCCTGGAGCTCCAGCGGTACGGCGGACATCGGCAGCACCCGCCCGTGCGCGCCCAGCAGCTTGCCGACCAGGTCCAGGGCCTGGACATGGTCGCCGAGCTGCTCCCACAGGGCCACGATCAGCAGATTGCCGACCGCGTGCTCGTGCAGGTCGCCCTGGGACTGGAAGCGGTGCTGGATGACGCGGGCCCAGGTCTGTCCCCACTCGTCGTCCCCGCACAGCGCGGCCAGCGCCTTGCGCAGGTCCCCGGGCGGCAGCACGCCCAGCTCGTCGCGCAGCCGGCCGCTGGAGCCGCCGTCGTCGGCCACCGTGACCACGGCGGTCAGATCGCCGGTGATCCGGCGCAGCGCGGCGAGCGAGGCGGACAGGCCCATGCCGCCGCCGAGTGCGACCACCTTGGGCTGTGTGCCCCGGCGGCGCGGCCGCCCG
Source organism: Streptomyces sp. NPDC127190 (assembly GCF_042672505.1). NCBI lineage: Bacteria > Bacillati > Actinomycetota > Actinomycetes > Kitasatosporales > Streptomycetaceae > Streptomyces > Streptomyces sp. NPDC127190. The sequence goes on along the minus strand of NZ_JBHXVE010000009.1, from coordinate 77,561 downwards.
CCGCGGGACTCGGCAGGGCGGCCGGAGCGGCTCTCGGCGGGACGGCCGGCGCGCGCTTCCGGCACCATCCGGCGCAGCCTGCTCAGCCGCGGTGTACGTTCCGTCATTCCCGTCCCATGTCCCGGTGCACGACCACCGTCTCCACGCCCTCGGCCGCGAGCCGTGCGGCGAGCTTCTCCGACATCGCGACCGAGCGGTGCTTGCCGCCGGTACAGCCGATGGCGATGGTCACATAGCGCTTGCCCTCCCGGCGGTAGCCGGCCGCGATCAGCCGCAGCAGCTCCGCGTACCGGTCGAGGAACTCCTTGGCGCCGGGCTGGTTGAAGACGTACGCGGCGACCTCCTCGTTGACGCCGGTGTACGGGCGCAGCTCCGGGACCCAGTGCGGGTTGGGCAGGAACCGCATGTCCGCGACCAGGTCGGCGTCGACCGGCAGGCCGTACTTGAAGCCGAAGGACATCACGGTGGCCCGCAGCTCGGGCTCCTCCTCGCCGGCGAACTGGGCGTCCATCTTGGCGCGCAGCTCGTGCACGTTGAGGCTGGAGGTGTCGATCACCAGGTCGGCGTCGCCGCGCAGCTCGCGCAGCAGCTCACGCTCGGCGGCGATGCCGTCCACGATGCGGCCGTCGCCCTGGAGCGGGTGCGGCCGGCGCACCGACTCGAACCGGCGCACCAGGGCGTCGTCGGAGGACTCCAGGAAGACGATCCGCCGGGTGACGCCCCGGGTGTCGAGGTCGGCGAGGGACTCGCGCAGGTTGTCGAAGAAGCGCCGGCCGCGCACGTCGACGACGACCGCGATCCGCGCCACGTTGCCCTGGGAGCGGGCGCCCAGCTCCACCATGGTGGGGATCAGGGCGGGCGGGAGGTTGTCCACGACGAACCAGCCGAGGTCCTCCAGACACTTCGCGGCCGTCGACCGCCCCGCCCCGGACATGCCGGAGATGATCACCAGCTCGGGAATGGCCGCGTCCGCGGTCCCGGCTGCCTCGCTGCCCGTACTCACCTGTGCTCCGTTGTCCTGACCCGCGTCCTGGCCGGTGGCCTGACCGGTGTCCTGGCCCGCGTCCAGGACTCTGTCCTGGTCCGTGTCGCGCCGGACGGCTGCGTCGCCCGGGGCGCTGTGCGTCTGATCTCGCCCCGCTGTGGGCTGTGCCTCGTGCTCGCTCATGTCTCCTGCCCCCGTCGTTCGTCCGGGGGGCCCGCGGTGACGGGCTCCCCCGAGGAACCCGCCGTCGTATCGGGTTCCTCGTCTTCAATGATCTCTCCGGTCGCCGTGTTCACGGCGGGTGCGGCCGGGGCCGCCTGGGCGAGGGCCGCGGCGATGGTCTCGGCCGTCTTCCGGCCTATGCCGGGCACTTCCTGGATCTGCTCGATTGTGGCGGACCGAAGCTTCTTCACCGAGCCGAAATGCTTGATCAGCGCCTGTTTGCGGGTGTCGCCGAGGCCGGGGACGTCGTCCAGCACCCCGGAGCGGAAGCGCTTGGCCCGCTTGACGCGCTGGTAGGTGATCGCGAACCGGTGGGCCTCGTCCCGGACGCGCTGGAGCAGATAGAGGCCCTCGCTGGTGCGGGGCAGGACCACCGGGTCGTCATCGCCGGGGAGCCAGACCTCCTCCAGGCGCTTGGCCAGACCGCACACGGCGATGTCGTCGATGCCCAGCTCGTCCAGGGCCCGCCGGGCCGCCGCGACCTGCGGCTGCCCGCCGTCGACCACGACCAGCTGGGGCGGGTAGGCGAACTTCCTGGGCCGGCCGTCGTCGTCCTTCAGGGAGGTGGTGATCGGCTCGCCGTCGGGCAGCGCGCTCCCGCCGTCCGGGGCGCTCTCCTCCCCGTCCCCGTCGGTCCACTCCCCCGTCCGCTCCTTCTCCGCGAGGTACCGCTTGAAGCGGCGGGTGATCACCTCGTGCATGGAGCGCACGTCGTCCTGTCCGGCGAAGCCCCTGATCTGGAAGCGGCGGTACTCGCTCTTGCGCTGGAGGCCGTCCTCGAAGACCACCATCGAGGCGACCACGTCGTCACCCTGGAGGTGCGAGATGTCGTAGCACTCGATGCGCAGCGGGGCGCTGTCCAGGTCGAGGGCCTCGGCGATCTCCTCCAGCGCACGGGAGCGCGTGGTGAGGTCGGAGGCGCGCTTCGTCTTGTGCAGGACGAGCGCCTGCTGGGCGTTGCGCTGCACGGTCTCCATGAGCGCCTTCTTGTCGCCGCGCTGCGGGATGCGCAGCGACACGTTCGCCCCGCGGCGGCCGGCCAACCACTCCTGGACCGGCTCGACCGGCTCGGGCAGGGCCGGGACGAGCACCTCCTTGGGGACGGCGTCCCCCGTCTCCTCGCCGTACAGCTGCTGGAGCGCGTGCTCGACCAGGGCGCCGGTGGTGACCTCCTCGACCTTGTCGGTCACCCAGCCGCGCTGGCCGCGCACCCGGCCGCCGCGCACATGGAAGATCTGCACGGCCGCCTCCAGCTCGTCCTCGGCGACGGCGATGAGATCGGCGTCGGTCGCGTCGGCGAGCACGACCGCGTTCTTCTCCATGGCCTTTCTCAGGGCCTCGATGTCGTCGCGCAGGCGGGCGGCCCGCTCGTACTCCATCTCCTCGGCCGCCTCCGTCATCTGCTTCTCCAGACGGCGGAGGTAGGTGCCGGTGCGCCCCGCCATGAAGTCGCAGAACTCCTCGGCCAGGTCCTGGTGGTCCTCGGCGGTGATCCGGCCGACGCAGGGCGCGGAGCACTTGCCGATGTACCCGAGCAGGCAGGGCCGGCCGGTGCGGGCGGCGTTCTTGAAGACGCCGGCCGAGCAGGTGCGCACCGGGAAGACCCGCAGCATCAGGTCGACGGTGTCCCGGATGGCCCACGCGTGCCCGTACGGCCCGAAGTAGCGCACGCCCTTCTTCTTGTGACCGCGCATCACCTGTACCCGCGGGAACTCCTCGTTCATCGTCACCGCGAGGTACGGGTAGCTCTTGTCGTCCCGGTACTTGACGTTGAACCGGGGGTCGTACTCCTTGATCCAGGAGTACTCCAGCTGGAGCGCCTCGACCTCCGTGGACACCACGGTCCACTCCACGGAGGCGGCGGTGGTCACCATCGTCCGGGTCCGGGGGTGCAGGTTCGCCAGGTCCTGGAAGTAGTTCGCCAGGCGCTGGCGCAGGCTCTTCGCCTTTCCGACGTAGATCACCCGGCGGTGCTCGTCACGGAACCGGTACACCCCCGGAGAGTCCGGGATGTCTCCCGGCCTGGGGCGGTAGCTGGAGGGGTCGGCCATGTCTCACACCCTACTGGCGAGCACCGACACCGCGTCGGGCCTGTGGACAACGCCGCCGCCGCGCGCGCCGCCGGCTTTCCCGGACCCCGTGCCCGGGGCGGGTTTCCGGTCATGCTGCCCACCCCCGCCCGGCGCGCCCGGGCTCCGGCCCGTCGCGCTGCGCCCGCTTTCGCACCGCTTCCCCCGCTCCGGAGGGACGACGTCCGGCCAGGAACGGACGGCGGCCGAGTCCGAGGTGTTGTCGGGGTCTGGTCAACACGCTTCAATGCGGGGGAACTCGGGGCCGCGCACGCCCGCCTCAGGGCAGCGGCATGCGCAGCCACGGCGTCGACGACGCCCACGGGGGGTGGCCCCGCACACCCGCGCAGCGGCCTGACCAGCCGTAGTGACACCACACAGAAAGGCGCCTCGGCATGCTGCATGTCACAGAGCACGCGGACGTCCCCACCGCGGAACTGGACGTGGTCCTCCGGGGCGGCCCCTTCCATGTGGCGCTGCGCGCCGCGATCGCCGCACGCGGCCTGCCCCTCCAGCGCGTCCAGCACCATCTGTCGCGTCACGGGGTCAAAGTCGGCGTCACCAGCCTGAGTTACTGGCAGCAGGGCGCCCGCCGGCCGCAGCGCCCGGAGTCCTTGCGCGCCGTACGGGCGCTGGAGGAGATCCTCCGACTGCCGGACGAGTCGCTGATCCGGCTGCTCGCCGAGACCGGCGAACACCAGGGAACCGGACGCCCGGCGGGCCGCTCCTACCGCTCCCTGCTCGCGGCCTCGGACGCCTCCGACCGGCTCCGGGCCGAACTGGGCTGGTCCCTCGACGGCGGGCTGCACACCCTGGGCCACCACGAGTGCGTCCGCATCGGCGCCCGGCGCGAGCTGGCGGTCCGCGAGGCCCACCACATCGTGCGGGCCCATCGCGACGGCGTCGACCGCTTCGTGGCCGTGCACCACGGCGACCCCGGTTGCAGCCCGCGCGACATCAGGGTGCGGGCCCTGGAGAACTGCCGCACGGGCCGGGTCCGGTGGGACCAGGACACCGGGGTGCTGTCGGCCGAGCTGCTCTTCGGCACCCGGCTGCGCTCCGGCGACACCTTCCTCTTCCGGTACGGCTTCGAGGACGGCACGGCCGGGCCCTCCCGCGAGTACCTGCACCGCTTCGACTCCCCCGGCGGCCAGTACGCCCTCCAGGTGCGGTTCGACCCCACCGCCCTGCCCGCGCGCTGCCACCGCTTCACCCAGCACTCCCCCGCGGCCCCACGCGCCAGCCGCCGGGAACTGTCCGTCACCGGACCGCACCACTGCGTCCATGTCGTCGAGCCCCGTATCCGGCCCGGTCTCATCGGCATGGCGTGGGAGTGGGACTGACGTAACGGGACTGACGTAACCCACCGGCGAGCGCTCGCCCGCGGGCACGCCCCGGGACAGCCGCCCCCCAGCATCCCGTCAGGCGGCCGGGCCCGCGACGATCCTGCCGTTCGCGTCCTTCACCGACAGCTCCGTCAGCGGCGCGGTGGCCGGAGACTGGACCACCTTGCCCGTCACGGCGTCGAACTGGCTGCCATGGCAGGGGCAGATCAGGGTCGTCCCCTCCAGCTTGTTGATCGGGCAGCCCGCGTGCGTGCAGATCGTGCTGTACGCCTTCAGCGTGCCGTCCCGGTCACGGCTGACGACCACGTTGTGATCGCGGTAGAGCTTGGCGCCGCCCTTGGCGACCTCGCTCTCGGCGCCGAGATCGACAGGCGCGGTCGGGGCGGCGGCCGCGCCCCCGCCTCCCGGCGCCGCGCACGCGGCCAGGCCGAGCCCGGCGACCGGTGCCACGGCGGCCCCTCGAAGGACGGTACGACGACTCGCGGACGGTCGGGCGGACATCTGGACTCCACTGGTCAAGGGGCGGTGCAGGGCGCACGATACCCGGGCAGAACGACCGGGCCCGGGGCGGGGGCTCACCCGGCGGGACGGTGCGAGGGGTGGGCCGGCGGTGCGCGACACGGGTGGGCAGGGGTCGGTGCGCAGTCGCGGGGAGCGCCGCGCGGGTGCGGGTGCGGGTGCGGGTGCGGGTGCGGGTGCGGTCAGGGGTGGGTGGGGGTGCGTGGAGGACGTAAACGCTTGCGTAAGCGTTTACGTACGGGTGGCCGATGGGATACCTTCCCGGCCGGAAGACCGCGGCGGCTCGGCGCGGAAGGGGCTCGGCTCGGGAAGGGAACGCGATGCCCACCATGGCGGACGTCGCCCGCAGCGCCGGGGTCTCCGTGGCGACAGTGTCCCATGTCCTCAACGGGACCCGCCCGGTCCTGCCCCACACCCGCCAGGCCGTGCTGGACGCGGTCGACGCTCTCGGCTACACCCCCAACACCCTGGCCCGCTCCCTGGTGACGTCACGGACCCGCTCCATCGGCCTCGCGGTGTCGGCGATCAGCAACCCGTACTTCACGGAGATCCTCCAGGGTGTCGAGGCCGCCGCGCTGGAAGCCGGCTACAGCCTGCTCATCGCCGATCCGCACGACGACCCCGGGCATGAACGCACGGTCGTACAGCTCCTCCACGAGCGCCGGGTGGACGGCATGATCGTGGCCCCCTCCGCGCACCCGCACGACCTGGTCGCCTACCTGCACCGCCACGCCGTACCGACGGTGTTCCTGGACCGGTTGATCGACCCGCTCGCGATGGACGGCGCGGCGCGCTTCGACCAGGTCTGCGCCGAGAGTGCCGCACCGACGGCCCGGCTCGTCTCCCACCTCGCCGGGCTGGGCCACCGCCGGATCGGCCTGGTCGCGGGGCTGCCCGGGCTCAGCACGACCAGCGAGCGCATCGCCGGCTACCGGGACGGACTGACCGCAGCCGGTCTGGCCCAGGACGACGGCCTCCTGGTGTCCGGCAACTCCGAGTCTGCCGGTGCCGAGCAGGCCACCGCCGCCCTGCTCGCCCTGCCGGATCCGCCCACGGCACTGGTCACCGCCAACAACGCGATGACCATCGGAGCCCTGCGGGCCCTGCGCCGGCTCGGCCGGTCGGTGCCGGACGACATCGCGCTGTGCTGCTTCGACGACTTCGCCTGGGCCGATCTCTTCTCGCCCCGGCTCACCGCCATCGCCCAGCCCAGCAGGGAACTGGGCGCCCAGGCGGTCCGGGTGCTCCTGGACCGCCTGGCCGAGCCGCACCGGCCGGCCCGGACGCTGCGCCTGCCGTGCGCGTTCGTCCACCGCACGTCCTGCGGGTGCCCGGAGGAACCGGGCGCGCCCGAGGAGTCCGAGCGCACCCCGCCATCCACGCAGTACGAGAAGGGAACCGCCCGTGATCGTCGTCGCCGGTGAGGCACTGATCGACCTGGTACCGCAGGGCCCCGGGGCCCTCGCGGCGCTGAAGCCCGCGCCCGGCGGCGGCCCCTACAACACCGCCGTGGCCCTCGGGCGTCTCGGCTCGCGCACCGCCTTCTGCTCCCGCACGTCGACCGACGCCTTCGGTGAGGCCCTGCTCGACGGGCTGCGGCGGGCCGGGGTCGAGGTGTCGGGCGTACAGCGTGGGCCGGAGCCGACGACCCTCGCGGTGGCCACCGTCGACGGGACCGGTTCGGCCGCCTACTCCTTCTATGTGGACGGCACCGCCGACCGTCTGTTCACCGCGCCCGCCGAGCTCCCGGTGGGAACACGCGCGGTGTCCTTCGGCACCTGCTCGCTCGTCCTGGAGCCGGGGGCGAGCGCCTATGAGGAGCTGATGCGCACGGCGTCCGCCCAGGGGCTGTTCACCGCGCTCGACCCCAACGTCCGGGCGGGACTGATCCCGGACGCGGACGCCTACCGGGCGCGTTTCAAGAGCTGGCTGCCCTCGGTGACGCTGCTGAAGCTGTCCGCGGAGGATGCCGCGTGGCTGGGCGGCACGCCGGGCGAGTGGCTGGCCGCGGGACCGTCGGCGGTGGTGGTCACCCGGGGCGGTGACGGCCTGACCGTGTTCACCCGGGACGGCGGGGAGTGCTCCGTGCCGGGTGAGGAGGTCGATGTCGTGGACACCATCGGCGCCGGTGACACGGTGAACGCGGCGTTGCTGCACGGGCTGTCCGCCCTGGACGCGCTGTCGGAGGAAGCGCTCGCCGCCCTGGGGACTCAGGGCTGGACGCGGCTGTTGCGCTTCGCGGCACGCGCGGCGGCGATCACCTGCTCACGGGCGGGGGCGGAGCCGCCGTACGCGGCCGAGCTGGGTGCGCTGTGAGCCGGCCGCTTCCCTGGTGATCCTTCTCTGGAGCCTTACTTCTCCATCCGTTTCCCTGTGCTCTTGTCAAGGTGCGGCCGGGCCCGGACTGCGGGGACCGGTCGAACCGCAGGGCCTGGGTGGCTGATGGTGGAACGAGCGGCGCCCCGCGGGGAGTTCCCGCGGGGCGCCGGTTTTTTGATGAGCTGTCAGGCCTTGTCCGGTGAGGGCGCTCAGGCCTTCCGGGCCCGCGTCGTCTTCTTCGCGGGCGTCGCCTTCTTCGCGGCGGTGGCGGCCTTCTTGGTGGCCGTGTCGTTGGCCTTGGCCGTCACCGTCTTCTTCGCCGTCGACCTGGCCGCGGCCGTCTTGCGGGCAGCGGTGGCGCGGGGCGCCTGCACCGGCTCGGCGTCGCTGATGCGGTCGGCGCCGAGGATCTCGCGCAGGAACTTGCCGGTGTGGCTGGCCGGCACCCCGGCGACGTCCTCGGGGGTGCCTTCGGCGACCACGAGGCCACCGCCGGCGCCGCCCTCCGGGCCCATGTCCACGATCCAGTCGGCGGTCTTGATCACGTCGAGGTTGTGCTCGATGACGATGACCGTGTTGCCCTTGTCGACCAGGCCGCCGAGGACGGTCAGCAGCTTGCTGATGTCCTCGAAGTGCAGACCGGTGGTCGGCTCGTCCAGCACGTAGACGGTGCGTCCGGTGGACCGCTTCTGGAGCTCGCTGGCGAGCTTGACCCGCTGGGCCTCGCCGCCGGAGAGGGTGGTGGCCGACTGGCCGAGGCGGACATAGCCGAGGCCGACGTCATGGAGCGTCTTCAGGTGACGCGAGATCGCCGGGACCGCCTCGAAGAAGTGCATGGCCTCCTCGATCGGCATGTTCAGCACCTCGGCGATGGACTTGCCCTTGTAGTGGACCTCCAGGGTCTCCCGGTTGTACCGGGCGCCGTGGCAGACCTCGCACGGGACGTACACGTCCGGGAGGAAGTTCATCTCGATCTTGATGGTGCCGTCGCCCGCGCAGTTCTCGCAGCGGCCGCCCTTGACGTTGAAGGAGAAGCGGCCGGGCAGATAGCCGCGGACCTTCGCCTCGGTGGTCTCGGCGAACAGCTTGCGGATGTGGTCGAAGACGCCGGTGTAGGTCGCCGGGTTGGACCGCGGGGTGCGGCCGATCGGCGACTGGTCCACGTGCACGACCTTGTCGACCAGGTCGTCGCCCGCCACGCGCGTGTGCCGGCCGGGGACGGCCCGGGCGCCGTTCAGCTCGCGGGCCAGGTGCGTGTAGAGGATGTCGTTGACCAGCGTCGACTTGCCGGAGCCGGAGACGCCGGTGACGGCCGTGAAGACGCCCAGCGGGAAGGACACGTCGATGTCCCGCAGGTTGTTCTCACGGGCGCCGTGCACGGTGAGCTGCCGGGACGGGTCACGGGGCCGGCGTACGTCCGGGAGCGGGATCGACTTGCGGCCCGAGAGGTAGGCACCGGTCTGCGACTCGGTATTGGCGAGCAGCTCCTTCAGGGAGCCGCTGTGCACGACCTTGCCGCCGTGCTCGCCGGCGCCGGGGCCGATGTCGACCACCCAGTCGGCGACCTTGATGGTGTCCTCGTCGTGCTCCACGACGATGAGCGTGTTGCCCATGTCACGCAGCCGGACCAGGGTCTCGATCAGCCGGTGGTTGTCCCGCTGGTGCAGACCGATGGACGGCTCGTCCAGCACGTACAGCACGCCGACGAGGCCCGAGCCGATCTGGGTGGCCAGCCGGATGCGCTGCGCCTCGCCGCCGGAGAGGGTGCCGGCCGCGCGGTTGAGCGAGAGGTAGTCCAGGCCGACGTCGACCAGGAAGCGCAGTCGCTCGTTGACCTCCTTCAGCACCCGCTCGGCGATCTTCTTGTCGCGGGCGTTCAGCTTCAGCTTGCCCAGGAAGTCCGCGCAGTCGCTGATCGACATCGCGGAGACCTCGGCGATCGACTTCTCCATGATGGTGACGGCGAGGACGATCGGCTTCAGGCGCGTGCCCTGGCAGGTGGGGCAGGGCACCTCGCGCATGTAGCCCTCGAAGCGCTCGCGGCTGGCATCGCTCTCGGCCTCGCTGTGCCGGCGCTTGACGAAGGGCACCGCACCCTCGAAGGGCGTGGTGTACACACGCTCGCGGCCGTAGCGGTTGCGGTACCGCACCTCGATCTGGGTCTTGTGGCCGTACAGCAGGGCCTTCTTCGCGCGCTGCGGCAGGCCCGCGAACGGGATGTCCGTGCGGAAGCCGAGGGCGTCGGCGAGGGCGCCGATGAGACGGCCGAAGTAGTCCTTGGTGTGTCCGTGCGACCAGGGGTGGATGGCGCCCTCGTCCAGGGACTTGTCGGGGTCCGGGACGATCAGCTCGGCGTCGACCTCCATGCGCGTGCCGATGCCGGTGCACTCGGGGCAGGCGCCGAAGGGCGAGTTGAAGGAGAAGGAGCGCGGCTCCAGCTCCTCGAAGGACAGGTCGTCGTACGGGCAGTACAGGTGCTCCGAGTACATGCGCTCGCGCTCGGGGTCGTCCTCGGGGAGGTCGACGAAGTCGAGCACGACCATGCCGCCGGAGAGCCCGAGGGCCGTCTCGACGGAGTCGGTGAGGCGGCGCTTGGCGGAGTCCTTCACCGTGAGGCGGTCGACGACCACCTCGATGGTGTGCTTCTCCTGCTTCTTCAGCGTGGGCGGCTCGGAGAGCTGGATGGTCTGGCCGTCCACACGCGCGCGGGAGTAGCCCTTGGTCTGGAGGTCGGCGAAGAGATCGACGAACTCGCCCTTGCGCTCGCGGACCAGCGGGGACAGCACCTGGAAGCGGCTCCCCTCCGGCAGCTCCAGGACCTTGTCCACGATGGCCTGCGGCGACTGGCGCGAGATGGGGCGGCCGCACTCGGGGCAGTGCGGCTTGCCGATCCGCGCGAACAGCAGTCGCAGGTAGTCGTAGACCTCGGTGATGGTGCCGACCGTCGAGCGCGGGTTGCGCGAGGTCGACTTCTGGTCGATGGAGACCGCGGGCGAGAGACCTTCGATGAAGTCGACGTCCGGCTTGTCCATCTGGCCGAGGAACTGCCGGGCGTACGAGGAGAGCGACTCCACGTAGCGGCGCTGGCCCTCCGCGAAGATCGTGTCGAAGGCCAGGGAGGACTTGCCCGACCCGGACAGGCCCGTGAAGACGATGAGCGAGTCACGAGGCAGGTCGAGCGAGACATTCTTGAGGTTGTGCTCGCGCGCGCCACGGACGATGAGACGGTCGGCCACGCCGGTCCGCACCTTTCTTGAGAGAAGTGACAGGGGCGGGGCCCCCGTCCTTCTTCAGACTAGGGGGAGCCACTGACAACGCCGGTCGGATTGCCCCGGTTGCATAACAACCCCCGGCCCTCCAGCATGCCCGACGCCGCCTTCGACGATATAGCACGTGCTTTCGATTTGCGGACGCGCTTCACCACCTTCACCCAAAGGTGTGACGGCACTAGGGTCAGGCCCATGACTGATCACGCGCATGACCTGGCCTGTGTACGTGAAGCGACCGAACGGCTCCTCACCGCGGTCGCCGCACTGGACAACGCCGCGCTCGCCGAGCCGTCACGGCTTCCCGGCTGGACCCGGGGCCACGTCCTCGCCCATGTCTCCCGGAACGCGGACGCCCTCGTGAACGTCCTCGAAGGCCGGCCCATGTACGCGAGCGCGGAGGCACGCGACGCCGACATCGAGCGGGACGCCCGGCGGTCCCTGGAGGAGCAGCTCACCGACCTGCGCGAGAGCGCGGCCCGCTTCCAGGCGGCGGGGGACGCGCCGGCGGACTGGACGCGCACGGTCGAGCTGCGCAACGGCGTCACCGACTCCGCGGCCGGCGTGCCGTTCCGCCGGTGGGTCGAGGTGGACCTGCACCACGTCGATCTCGGGACCGGGTACGACCTCGAGGATCTTCCGGCGGAGTTCCTGGAGCGGGAGACCGACTTCCTCACCCAGCGGTTCTCCGGGCACCCGGACGTCCCCGCGACCCGGATCACGGACGGCACGCGCGCGTGGAGCACCGGACGGGCGGCGGACCAGCCGGAGGTCGCCGTCAGCGGCGCGCCGGCGGACCTGGTGGGCTGGCTCGCCGGACGCCGTGACGGCGCGGCCCTGAAGGTCCAGGGCGGGGCGCTGCCGAAGCTGCCCCCGCTGTAAGGCCGTACGGGCCCCGCAGGGCTTCCCGCTATAGGCTGATCGGCATGACGTACAGCGGACAGGTCAAGGTCGGCGGACCGGCGGACGTGCACGAGCTGAAAGACCTGATGATCACCAAGATCGCGGTCGGCCCGATGGACAACAACGCCTACCTGCTGCGCTGCCGGGCCACCGACGAGCAGCTGCTGGTCGACGCCGCGAACGAGGCGGGAACGCTCCTCGGCATGATCGGTGACGACGGCATCGCGTCCGTCGTCACCACCCACCAGCACGGCGACCACTGGCAGGCGCTCGCCGAGGTCGTCGCCGCCACGGGCGCGCGTACCTATGCCGGCCGTGCGGACGCGCCCGGCATCCCGGTGCCCACGGACGTCCTCGTCGACGACGGCGATGTCATCCGCGTGGGCCGGGTGGAACTCACCGCACGCCACCTCGTCGGGCACACCCCCGGTTCGATCGCGCTGGTCTACGACGACCCGCACGGCCATCCGCACGTCTTCACCGGCGACTGCCTGTTCCCCGGCGGGGTCGGCAACACGCGCAAGGACCCCCAGGCGTTCGCCAGCCTGATCCACGACGTGGAGACGAAGATCTTCGATGTGCTGCCGGACGAGACGTGGGTCTATCCCGGGCACGGCAACGACACCACGCTCGGCGCGGAGAGGCCGCATCTTCCGGAGTGGCACGCGCGCGGGTGGTAGGGGGCCGGGCACGCACCCCGTGTGAACCGTTCGCACGTGCCGAGGGCGTGCGCACGCTGGCCCCGCCCTCCTGTCGTGCAGTCAACTGCTGGTGGCCCCGCGCGGGACGACGGCTCCCGCGCGGCTGTGGCCGCCGGTCCGCAACCCTGCCCTCGGCCGGCGGCCCGGCCCGGGCCGGTCTTCGCGGGCGGGCTGTGCGGCCGGCGTTCACATCACCGCAACACTCGTTCCCACCATGCGGACAAACACCGCTGTGACGTCGACAAACGCGGCGTTCGCTGCCACTCTCCCGCCATGAACCCTGCTCCTCACATCCTGCGCCGCGCGGTAGCGGCCGTCACGATCGCTCTGCTCGCCACCGCCGTCGGCTGTGCTCCGCAGCCCGAGGAGAAGGCGTCGGCCACCTCGTCCGGTGCGGCCGCCAAGAGCTGCGCCAAGGGCAAGCTGGCCACCCAGACGTCCGGGAAGCTGACCATCGCGACGGACGAACCGGCGTACGAGCCCTGGTTCAAGGACGACAAGCCCGCGAACGGCAAGGGCTTCGAGTCGGCGGTCGCCTACGCCGTGGCCCGTCAGCTGGGGTACGACAAGAGCGCGGTCGTGTGGCAGAGCGTGCCGTTCAACAAGGCGTTCGCGCCTGGTGCGAAGACCTTCGACTTCGACATCAACCAGGTGTCGATCAGCGCCGAGCGCAAGAAGGCCGTGGACTTCTCCTCGGGCTACTACGACGTGCGGCAGGCCGTCATCGCGCTCAAGGGCAGCAAGGCCGCGAAGGCGGCGGGCATCGCCGACCTGAGGAACCTGAAACTGGGCGCCCAGGTGGGTACGACCAGCCTGGACTACATCACCGACGTGGTGAAGCCCAAGCAGGAGGCCGCCGTCTACGCCAAGAACGACCAGGCCAAGTCGGCCCTGAAGAACGGCCAGGTGGACGCCATCGTCACCGACCTGCCGACCGCCTTCTACATCACCGCCGCCGAGGTGACGGACGCGAAGATCGTCGGCCAGTTCCAGAACCAGGGCGGCACGCCGGAGCAGTTCGGGCTCGTGCTGGACAAGGGCAGCGCGCTGACCCCGTGCGTGAGCGGCGCCGTCGACGCCCTGCGCAAGGACGGCACCCTGGCGAAGCTCGAGAAGCAGTGGCTCTCCGACGCCGTCGACGCTCCGGTGCTCAAGTGACCGTCACCAAGGGCGAGTCCGCGCGGGAGGAGGCGGACGACAAGAGTGGCATGCCCGGCGGCGGCTATGTGCCCTCCGCACGGCGGCTGGAACGCGAGCGCTACAAGCGGGCGCGGGCCCGGCGTGCCACGGCGATCGCGGCGCTGTCCACCCTGGTGACGGCCGTCGTGCTGTACCTGGTCGTGGTCAGCGCGCCCGGCTGGCCGCGCACCAAGGAGACGTTCTTCAGCGCCCGGTACGCGCGCGAGGCGTTCCCTAAGGTGCTCGAAGGGCTGTGGCTGAACGTCCGGCTGCTGGTGGTGTGCGGAGTCGCCGTCCTGGTCCTCGGCATGGTGATCGCCGTCGCGCGGACGCTGCGCGGCCCGGTGTTCTTCCCGCTGCGGGTCCTGGCGGCCGCCTACACGGACTTCTTCCGCGGCCTTCCGCTGATCATCAACCTGATGATCGTGGTCCTGGGCGTGCCGGCGCTGCGGTTGCAGGGCGTGACGGTGGATCCGGTGCTGCTGGGCGGTACGGCGCTGACGCTGACGTACTCGGCGTACGTGGCCGAGGTGTTCCGGGCCGGCATCGAGTCGATCCACCCCTCGCAGCGCGCGGCGGCCCGCTCGCTCGGGCTGACGAACCGGCAGGCACTGCGCTACGTGGTGCTGCCGCAGGCGGTACGGCGCCAGGTGCCGCCGCTCCTCAACGACCTGGTGTCGTTGCAGAAGGACACCGGCCTGGTGTCGATCGGCGGCGCCGTGGACGCCGTACGCGCGGCCGACATCATCGTGGGCCGCAGTCTCAACTACACGCCGTACATCGTCGCGGGGCTGGTGTTCGTGGCGCTGACCATCCCGATGACCCGTTTCACCGACTGGGTGACGGCCCGGATGGACCGGCAGCGGGCCCAGGGAGGATCGCTATGAGCGACGCACACACGCCGGTCCTGCGCATGGAGTCCGTCCGGAAGACCTTCGGCGGCTCGGTCGTGCTGCGGGACGTCGATCTGGAGGTCGCGCCGCACACGGTGACCGCGCTGATCGGCGCCTCCGGCTCCGGCAAGTCCACGCTGCTGCGCTGCGCCAACCTCCTGGAGGAGATCGACGACGGCGCGATCTGGCTGGACGGCGAGGAGATCACGGATCCGCGCGCCGACCAGGACGCGGTGCGGCGCCGGATCGGTGTGGTCTTCCAGGCGTACAACCTCTTCCCGCACATGACGGTGCTGGAGAACATCACGCTCGCGCCGCGCCGGGTGCACGGCGTCTCCCGCGCGGAGGCCGAGGAACGGGCCAGGGAGCTGCTGGAGCGCCTCGGACTGGCCGCGAAGGCCGATGCCTATCCGGACCGGCTCAGCGGCGGTCAGCAGCAGCGTGTGGCGATCGTGCGGGCCCTTGCCGTACGGCCCCGGCTGTTGCTGCTGGACGAGATCACCGCGGCGCTCGACCCCGAGCTGGTGGGCGAGGTGCTGGAGGTGGTCCGGGGACTGAAGGACGAGGGGATGACCATGGTGCTGGCCACCCACGAGATGGGCTTCGCGCGGGACGTCGCCGACCAGGTCTGTTTTCTGGACGGCGGGGTCGTCCTGGAGCACGGCACCGCGGAGCAGATCTTCGGCGACCCGCAGCAGGAGCGCACCCGGCGGTTCCTGCGGCGGATCGTGGAGGCCGGCCGCCTCTAGCCGCGCGGCTACGCGTCGGCCTGCGCGGCGCCGACCAGGGCGGCGACCCGCTCCACGCCGAACACGTATCCCTGCACTCCACAGCCCGCGATCACGCCGTCGGCACGGAGTGAGACGTACGAGTGGTGCCGGAACGACTCGCGCTGGTGGATGTTGGAGATGTGCACCTCCAGCACGGGCATGCCGTCGCAGGTGTTGAGCGCGTCCAGGATCGCGACCGACGTGTGCGAGTAGGCGCCGGGGTTGATGACGATCCCGCAGTGGTTCAGCCGGGCCTCGTGGATCCAGTCGACCAGCTCGCCCTCGTGGTTGGACTGCCGGAGGTCCACCGTGCCGCCGTGCGCGGCCGCCGCCTTGGCGCACATCGCCTCCACGTCGGCCAGTGTGTCCCTGCCGTAGATCTCGGGCTGGCGCTGCCCGAGCAGGTTCAGGTTGGGCCCGTTGAGGATCATGATCGGGGCGTTGGCCAGGGTGCGGGGCACGGTTCCTCCGGTCCGTCGGGGCGGTTGTCTACGACCGCTGCTCGCACCCGGTGTATCACGGTGACCGGCGGCGGGTACCGGGCCCGGTGCGCCGGTGGCCACGGCGCGCACCGCACCCGCCGATCACCCCCGAGCGCCCCCGTAACCCGCGATTACAGCGTGTGGTTGAACAGAGCATGGCCGATGCACTTACCGTGAGCACCCCGTCCTTGCCGCGGCTCGCCGCCGCCTCGCTCGTCGGCACCGCGATCGAGTACTACGACTTCTTCGTCTACAGCACCGCGGCGGCCCTGGTGCTGGGGCCGCTGTTCTTTCCGACGTTCTCGCCGCTCGCGGGGACACTGGCGGCGTTCGGGACGTTCGGGGTGGGTTTCGTGGCCCGGCCGTTGGGCTCGGTGCTGTTCGGGCACATCGGGGACCGGCGTGGACGGCGGCCGGTGCTCGTGGCCTCGCTGCTGCTCACCGGTGCCTCGACGGTGGCGGTGGGCTGTGTGCCCTCGTACCGGTCGATCGGTCTCGTGGCGCCCTTGCTGCTGCTCGTGCTGCGCTTCCTGCAAGGGCTGGGGCTGGGCGGCGAGTGGGGCGGTGCCGTACTGCTGGCCGGGGAGCACGCGCCGGCCGGGCGGCGCGTGCTGTGGTCGAGCATCCCGCAGATGGGGTCCGCGGTGGGCTTCCTCCTGGCCAACGGGGTGATGCTCGCGCTGTCGGCGGCGCTGTCCGACGCGGAGTTCGCGCGGTGGGGCTGGCGGGTGCCGTTCTGGGTGGCCGGGGTGCTGGCGGTGGCCGGGCTGTGGCTGCGCTCGTCGCTCGCGGAGAGCCCCCGGTTCCTGGAGATCGACGACCACGCGCGCGTGCCGCTGGTGGAGGTCGTACGGCGTCACGGGCGGCTGGTGCTGCTGGCGGCCGGGGCGCTGTCGGTCGGGTACGCGGTGTTCTACGCGGTGACGACCTGGTCCCTGGCCTACGCGACGGAGCAGCTCGGGGTGGGCCGCGGGGTCATGCTGGGCTGCGTCATGGCCGCGGTGGTCGTGAACGGCGCGTGCACGCCCGTCGCGGCCGTGCTCGGCGACCGGTACGGGCGCCGGATCATGTGTCTGACGGGGTGCGCCGCGTGTGCCGTGTGGATGCTGCCGATGGTCGCGCTGCTCGCGACCGGCAGGCCGCTGCCCATGTTCCTCGGCATCCTGGGCGCGCTGCTGGCCTTCGTCACCATCGTGGCGGTGATCGCCGCCTATCTGCCGGAGCTGTTCGAGGCGCGGGTGCGCTGCACCGGCGCGGCGGTCAGCTACAACCTGGGCGGGGTCCTCGGTGGCGCGCTCACCCCGATCGTGGCCACCGCTCTCGCGGCGCACGGCGGCCGTGTGCCGTGGGGGGTGGGCCTCTATCTGACGGGGGTCGCGCTGTTCAGCCTGGGGTGCTTCGCGTTGCTGCCGGAGACCAGGCCGGCGCCGGTGCCGGCGGCGGAACCGGTCATGGGCTGACCGCCAGTTCCAGATAGGCCGCGAAAACGATCAGGTGGACGCCGCCCTGGAGGGGCGTGGCGCGCCCCGGCACCACGGTCAGCGTGCCGACCACCATGGTGAGCGCGAGCAGCAGCATATGGCTGGCACCGAGCCCGAGGACGAGGGGTCCGGACAGCCAGACGGTGGCGAGCGCCACGGCCGGGATGGTGAGGCCGATGCTGGCCATCGCGGAGCCGAGGGCGAGATTGAGACTGGTCTGCACGCGATCGCGCCGGGCCGCGCGCAGTGCGGCGATCGTCTCGGGCAGCAGGACGAGCAGGGCGATGATCACGCCCACCACGGCGTGCGGCAGGCCCGCCGCCTTCACCCCGGACTCGAGGGCGGGCGAGACGCCCTTGGCCAGGCCCACCACGCCGACGAGTGCGAGCGCGAGCAGCCCGAGGCTGGTCCGGGCGGTGCGCGCGGAGGGGGGTTGGGCGTGGTCGTCGGCGGTGATGACCTCGCCCTGGCGGGTGACGGGCAGGAAGTAGTCGCGGTGGCGCACGGTCTCGGTGGCCACGAACAGGCCGTACAGGGCGAGTGACGACACCGCGGCGAACGTCAGCTGGCCGGCGGAGAACTCGGGGCCGGGCCTGCTGGTGGTGAAGGTCGGCAGCACCAGGCTGAGGGTGGCGAGCGTGGCCACGGTGGCCAGGGCGGCGCCGGTGCCCTCGGGGTTGAAGACGGCGATGCCGTGCCGCAGGGAGGCGAAGAGCAGGCTCAGCCCGAGGATGCCGTTGCAGGTGATCATCACGGCGGCGAAGACGGTGTCCCTGGCCAGGGTGGCACTCTTGGGTCCGCCGTCGGCCATCAGGGTGACGATCAGGGCCACCTCGATGATCGTGACGGCGATCGCGAGAACCAGGGAACCGAAGGGTTCGCCGACGCGGTGGGCGACCACCTCGGCGTGGTGCACAGCCGCCAGGACCGAGCCGGCGAGCACCACGCTCACCAGGGCGACGACGGCGTCGGGCAGAGCACGGCCCCAGGTGAAGGCCAGCAGGACGACGGCGAGCACCGGCGCGAGGGTCGTCCACTGCACGGCGGGCGATCGCGGCCGAGTGATCATGTGGTGATCGTCGCAGAGCCGTGCGGGGTTCGCATGTCGCTCGTTTCGGGCGGTCTTCGGTGGGCGGGGCGCTCGACCGGTCCGGTCCACCCACCGGGTAACTCCTCGGAGTGAAGCTTCGGCGCGTTCGGCCTCATGGACGGCTCCGCATGATCGACTCGGCTGTGTTGCAGGGCTGACAGAGGTGAGACGCATGACTGAAGCAAGCACCGTTTCGGTGTCCGACTCCGCCAAGCACCGCATCTTCGCCATGCTGGACGTGGACGGTGACGGCCTGATCACCACGGCGGAGTACCTCGCCAGGGTGGACCGCGTGGCCGCGGCCACGGGCCGCGACGCCGGTCATCCGGTCGTCACGGCCGCACGCGCCGCTCACGAAGCGGTCTGGCAGGACATGGATGCCGACGGCGACGGCCGGGTGAGCTTCGAGGAGTACCGGACGTGGGCGGGTCACGACGCGTTCGAGCGCTCTTGCCGGCCCGCCCTGGGTTCGCTGTTCGACCTCGCCGACCTCGATGACGACGGGCGGTTGAACCGGGAGGAGTTCACCCGTCTGCGGGTGGCGGCCGGGAACACGGGGACGCACGCCGACGCCGCCTTCGACGATCTCGACACCGACGGCGACGGATTCGTCGACCGCGACACCTACCTGGCGGGCATCCGGGAGTTCGTCACGACGGGTGTCTCCCCGATGGCCGCCGTGTACGGCGACGGCTGACCGGCGCTCAGCCCGCTGAAGCCCGGTCGCGGACGAGGGGCTCCTCCTCGGCGGCCGCCTGTTTCCGGGAGGCCAGCAGGCTGGTGATCGTCGTGACCACCAGGACGGCGCAGATCACGCCGAGCGAGACCGGGATGCTGATCTCGGGGACGGGGACCCCGGACTCGTGCAGTGCGTGCAGCACCAGCTTGACGCCGATGAAGCCCAGGATGATCGACAGGCCGTAGGAGAGGTGGACCAGCTTCTTCAGCAGGCCGCCGATGAGGAAGTACAGCTGTCGCAGACCCATCAGGGCGAAGGCGTTGGCGGTGAAGACGATGTACGGGTCCTGGGTCAGGCCGAAGATCGCGGGTATGGAGTCGAGGGCGAACAGGACGTCGGTGGTGCCGATGGCGAGCATCACGACCAGCATCGGGGTCATGACCCGCTTGCTGTTCTGCCGGATCCACAGCCTGGTGCCGTGGTACCGGTCCGCCACGCCGAACCTGCGCTCGGCGGCCTTCAGCAGCTTGTTCTCCTCGAACTCCTCGTTCTCCTTATCCGCGCGGGCCTCCTGGACGAGCTTCCAGGCGGTCCAGACGAGGAAGGCGCCGAAGAGGTAGAACACCCAGGAGAAGCTCGCGATGATCGCGGCTCCGGCGGCGATGAAGACGGCCCGCAGGACCAGGGCTATGAGGACGCCGACGAGCAGGACCCGCTGCTGATACCGGGTCGGCACGGCGAACTTCGCCATGATCAGCACGAAGACGAAGAGGTTGTCGACGCTCAGCGACTTCTCGGTGATGAAGCCCGCGAAGAACTCGCCGGCCGGTCGTCCGCCGCCGAAGACGAGCAGCCCGAGGCCGAAGAGCCCGGCGAGGACGACCCAGACGACGGTCCAGATTCCGGCTTCCTTGACGGACACCTCATGCGGCTTGCGGCCGATGAGGAAGTCGACGGCGATCAGGGCGGCGAGGCCCACAACGGTAAGGACCCACAGGGTCAGGGAGACTTCCACGGCACCTCCGGCAGTGCGTCACGGCAAACACGTCAGCGTTGTCGCTGCCGGAGGTCTCTTCCACCCGCGCGGGGCCGGCGCCCCGGGACCGGAACCGGTCCGTACTGACGGGTGCGCCGCAGTCAGGGAGTACTCCCCTCCGTACGGAAGACAGTACCCCAATCACCAAGAAAAGGTAAAGAGGAAGGCAAAGGAAAATTCAAGCTTGCTGGTCAGGGCCGCTTTGCCTGTCCTTGATTCTCGCTGTGGCGACCTCAGTCAGCACCTGATCCAGGATCCGGCTGCCCCTCGGCACCAGAGCGGGTTCGTAGGTCCACGCATGGCCGACCCAGGGGTCGGCGAGGTGGTCGTCGGGGACGGGGGTGAGTCGCATCGGCGAACGCCACAGCGGGTCGAGCAACGGGCCGTAGGCAGCGGAGTCCTCCCGGTCCGCCACCAGCAGCAGGTGCACACCGACGGCCGGACCCTCGTCGGCGAGATAGCGCAGCCGGGTCACGGCCCGGTCGTCGAAGCCGTGCGGGAAGTCATTGACGATCAGCAGCTGCCGGGCGGTGTCGAGATCGTCGGGCAGTGCCTCCGGCGCGCCGCCCCGCACCGCCATCTGCACCAGGTCGACCCGCCGGGTGAGCCTCTCCAGCGCGGCGGTGACGCCGGCCGCCCCGGCCGCGGGCGGGGCGGCCAGCACCCCCGCCCGGGCCAGCGGGAACAGCGCCCGCGCTCCGGCGCCGGCCGGGTCGACGACCTGTACACCGAACTCACCCGCCGGATGAACGGCGAGCAGCCGCGCCGCGACCGACACCGCCGCCTCCATGGCCAGATGCCGCAGCTCGGCCGAGTCCGGGACGGAGCCGCTGAAGGCCGCCGGGCCGCTGTCGATCCACAGGCCGCGCTCCAGCGGCAGCCGCACCAGCATGGGAATGCGCAGCGGGGCGCTCTCCGGGAGGTGGAGATCGCCGAGCCGGAGGGCCATCGGCGGCTCGGTGGGCACCCGGTAACCGTGCCAGACCGGGTTGTCCCAGCGGGCGTAGGCGGGCGGAAGCGCGGGCTCGACCACCTCGGACTCCGCGGTGAGCTGGGCGAGGTCACGGTCGAGGGCAGCGCGCGCCTGGTCGACGAGCCGGGCCCGGCGGGCATGGGCCGCCTCGCGTACGGTGTCGCCCCCGGCGCCGAGCCGGCCGGCCGGGTCCGCGAGGGCCTGCTCCAGCTCCTTGTCCAGACGGGAGTCGGCGAACTCGACGGCGCTGCGGTACGCAGCCGTGGTGCGGGCCAGGTCCTCGAACATGCCCCACACCTGGTTGTACAGCCGCTCCTCCATCGACCAGCCCACGGCATCGCCCGCGACGGGCGCGCCGGGCTGCGCGTCGCTGTCCGGGGCGGCAGGCGGCGGGGTGGTGGGGAGACGGCGGCCGGGGTGCGTGTAGTCGACCGGCACGCCCGTCGCGGGCCCACCGGTGCCCGGCGCCTCGGTGTCGCGGGGGCTCCGGCCGGTGTCGTACGGGTGCTGCGCGGGCCGGGAGTCGTACGACGGCGTCGGCACTGCGGCTGTCGTCCCCACCGACGGAACGTCCTGAGGCGTGGGCACGGTGGACGGTGCGGGTGCCGCGGGGGCGGTCTGGACGGTGGCCGCGAGCCGGTCCGCCTCGGGCAGTCCCCGGTCGGTGAAGAGCGCCGGGAGACCGCCGGCATAGCCCTGGCCCGTGGCGCGCACCTTCCAGCTGCCCTGCCTGCGGTACAGCTCCAGGGCGAGCACGGCCGTCTCGGTGTCGAGGCCGGTGAGGGTGAAGCAGGCGAGTTCAATGCCTTCGGGCCCGTTGACCGTGGTGTGCGGGGCGGGCGCGGCACCGAACCGGAGCGGGCCGCCGGTCCCGGTGGGCAGGGCGAGGAACACGTCGACGCGGTGCACGGCCTCGGCTACGGCGGTCAGGTCGACGGCCAGGCGGTGCTCGGCGGCGATCCGGTGGGACACCGCCACCCCGGGCAGCGCGGGGGCGCCGGGGTGGGCCACCCATTGGGGACCGTGCACCGTGCCGTTCTCGTCGCCGAGCGTCGCTCCGGCCAGGACCGGTACTCCGGCCGAGATCCGGATCTCCAGCCGGTTCTGGGACAGCGGGTGGTTCTGCCCCCGCACCAGCTCGGCCGTCATCGCCGTGGCCCCCCTGTCTCGTGTTGTCGTCGCGCCTGCCCGCCGGTGCGGACGGTGTGGTGTCAGAGAAGCGGCAGAATCGCCGGCATCAGGTCCTGGAACGTGCGGCCCTGGGCCGGGTTGCCGAGCGCGGTCATCGTCCAGCCCGTGCCGGCACGGTGCACCTTGGCCATGATCTGGGCGGTGTAGTCGCCGCCGCCGTCCAGCGTGTAGCGGGCCAGCTCCTGACCGGTGGTCTCGTCCACGAGGCGGCAGAACGCGTTCTGCACCTCCTGGAAGGTCTGGCCCGTGAAGGAGTTCACGGTGAAGACGATCTGGTCGACGTGGACCGGAACCCGCTGGAGGTCCACCAGGATCGCCTCGTCGTCCCCGCCCTGGCCGACGCCGCCGACCAGGTTGTCACCGGTGTGGCGCACGGAACCGTCATCGCTCACCAGGTGACGGAAGAAGACGACGTCGACCGGCTGCTTCTCGGCGAAGAGCACCGCGGAGGCGTCCAGGTCGATCTCCTTGGTCCGCGAACCGAACAGACCGCGCCGCTTCGCCGCCTGCCAGCCGAGTCCCATGCGGACCGCGGTCAGGGAGCCTCCGTCCTTCTTCTCCAGGCTGATGGCCTGACCCTTGGTCAAGTTGACGGACACGGCTGAATCCCCTCTCGATGGTCCCCTGTTGCCGCGCACTGCGCGGTTGTCCAGAACCCTACGCAGGGGCACCGACAGTGCCGAACCCCGGCCCGCGCTTTGTGTCGGTGTTGCAACACTTGACACCTGACATACGCAAACGCCCGAGGTCCGGCACGGTGGCAGGGGTCAGGCGATGCCCGCCTCCCGCATCTGGCGCAGCTCCTTCTTCATCTCCGACACCTCGTCGCGCAGCCGGGCGGCGATCTCGAACTGGAGCTCCGCCGCCGCGGCGCGCATCCGCTCGGTCATCGCCTCGATCTGCTCGGCGAGTTCGGCCGCCGGACGGTCCGTGGGCACCGTCTTGCCCTGGGCCGACGTGGCGGCCTTTGTGGCCTTCGCTCCCTTTGCCGCCTTGTCGCCCAGCGACGGTACGGGTGCCTTGGCGCCCTTGCCGTCCTTGGACTTGCGGTAGCCGGAGCCGAGGAGCTGCTCGGTGTCGACCTCCTCGCGCGCGATCTGCGCGACGATGTCGTTGATCTTCTTCCGCAGGGGCTGCGGGTCGATGCCGTTGGCCTTGTTGTAGGCGATCTGCTTCTCCCGGCGGCGGTTGGTCTCCTCGATGGCCCGCTCCATCGCCGGGGTGATCTTGTCGGCGTACATATGGACCTGGCCCGAGACATTGCGCGCCGCGCGGCCGATGGTCTGGATCAGCGAGGTGCCGGAGCGCAGGAAGCCCTCCTTGTCGGCGTCGAGGATGGCCACGAGGGACACCTCGGGCAGGTCGAGGCCCTCGCGCAGGAGGTTGATGCCGACCAGGACGTCGTACTCACCGGAGCGCAGTTCGCGCAGCAGCTCGATCCGGCGCAGGGTGTCGACGTCGCTGTGCAGGTAGCGCACCTGGATGCCGAGTTCCAGGAAGTAGTCGGTGAGGTCCTCGGCCATCTTCTTGGTCAGCGTGGTGACCAGGACGCGCTCGTCCTTCTCGGTGCGCTTGCGGATCTCGTGCACCAGGTCGTCGATCTGGCCCTCGGTGGGCTTGACCACGACCTCGGGGTCGACCAGGCCGGTCGGGCGGATGATCTGCTCGACGACGCCGTCGGAGCGCGAGAGCTCGTAGGCGCCCGGGGTGGCCGAGAGGTAGACGGTCTGCCCGATGCGCTCCTGGAACTCCTCCCACTTCAGGGGGCGGTTGTCCAGTGCGGAGGGCAGTCGGAAACCGTGATCCACAAGGGTGCGCTTACGGGAGGCGTCGCCTTCGTACATGGCGCCGATCTGCGGCACGGTGACATGCGACTCGTCGATGACGAGCAGGAAGTCGTCCGGGAAGTAGTCCAGCAGGGTGTTGGGCGGGGAGCCGGGCGAGCGGCCGTCGAAGTGCATCGAGTAGTTCTCCACGCCGGAGCAGGTGCCGATCTGGCGGAGCATCTCGATGTCGTAGGTGGTGCGCATCCGCAGCCGCTGGGCCTCCAGCAGCTTGCCCTGCTTCTCCAGCTCGGCCAGGCGCTCCCCCAGTTCCTTCTCGATGTCGTTGACGGCCCGCTCCATGCGCTCGGGACCGGCCACGTAGTGGGAGGCGGGGAAGACGTAGAGCTGCTGGTCGTCGCTGATGATCTCGCCGGTGAGCGGGTGCAGCGTGGACAGCGCCTCGATCTCGTCGCCGAACATCTCGATGCGGACGGCCAGCTCCTCGTAGACCGGGAAGATCTCGATGGTGTCGCCGCGGACCCGGAAGGTGCCCCGGGCGAAGGCCACGTCGTTGCGCGTGTACTGGATGTCGACGAAGCGCCGCAGCAGTTCGTCCCGGTCGATCTCGTCGCCCACCCTCAGCGGGACCATCCGGTCCACGTACTCCTGCGGAGTGCCGAGGCCGTAGATGCAGGACACCGAGGCGACGACGATGACATCGCGGCGGGTGAGCAGCGAGTTGGTCGCCGAGTGGCGCAGGCGCTCGACCTCCTCGTTGATCGAGGAGTCCTTCTCGATGTAGGTGTCCGACTGCGGCACGTAGGCCTCGGGCTGGTAGTAGTCGTAGTACGAGACGAAGTACTCGACCGCGTTGTTCGGCAACAGCTCGCGGAACTCGTTGGCCAGCTGGGCGGCCAGGGTCTTGTTCGGTGCCATCACCAGGGTGGGGCGCTGGAGCTTCTCGATCATCCACGCGGTGGTGGCGGACTTGCCGGTGCCGGTCGCGCCCAGCAGGACGACGTCCTTCTCACCGGCCTCGATGCGCTTGGCCAGGTCGGCGATGGCTGTCGGCTGATCGCCGCTGGGCTGGTAGGGGCTGACGACCTCGAAGGGCGCCACCGTGCGTTCGATGTGGGAAACGGGCCGCATGCCATCCACCGTACGACCCCGCACTGACAACGGGTTCCGATCAGCGGTTCCGCTCGGGTCCGGCCCCGGTTCCGCGGGTCCGGATCAGCGGTTCTGCGGGGTGCGGGAGCCGTGGTGCTCTGGGTGGCGGACCGGCCTGGCACCTTCGGGCGGCGCCGGGCGGCGGTCCGGGTGGGAGGCGACGGCGGCGGCCGGAACGCCGGGCTTGTGTTCGACGGGCCGGAGGCCCGGCCGGCCCGCGACCATCGACGGATCGAAGATCACGACGACTCCGGCGAGCAGCAGGAAGGCGAGCGGTCCGATCAGCATGGGCGCGAGCACGGACGGCTCCGGTGCACCGGCGGTGCCGTGGGAGACGCCGTCGAGATGGACGCCGAGGGCCGCCATTCCGGTGTAGTGCATGCCGCTGACCGCGAGCCCCATGACCAGGCTCGCTCCCACGCTCCACAGGAAGCCGCGGACGCGGCCGGCGGCCCACAGCGCGGCGGTGGCGGCGACGACGGCTATGACGACGGAGATGGCGACGGTGACGGTGTTGTAGGTGAACCGCCCGTGGAAGCGCACTCCGGCCATGCCCAGGTAGTGCATCGAGGCGACGCCCAGACCGGTGATCGTGCCTCCGGTGAAGAGGGCGGTGCCGGTGGCGCCGCGGTAACCGACGATGAAGATCCCGACGCCGACCATCACGATGGCCAGGCCGAGGCTCGCATAGGTGATCGGTTTGTCGTAGTGGATCGGCGCTTCCTTGATGGAGAAGCCCATCATCGCGACGAAGTGCATGGTCCATATGCCGGAGCCGATCGCGGCCGAGCCGAGGGCCAGCCAGGCGGGCCGCCGGGCGTGTGTGACCAGCAGGGACCGGGTGGTGCAGCGCAGGCCGAGGGCACCGCCGAGGCAGGCCATCAGATAGGCCACCAATGGGGTGACGGCCCCGTAGCTGAATCCGTCGACCGTGCCTTGCATCCGCGGCTGCCCTTCCGCCCTCTTCTGTCCCGGAATACCCGAAAACGCCCCCCGTCCCAGGACCGCGTCGGCGGCCAGGGTTGTCGCAGAGAGTATGACCCCCACCAGAATGGTCGAACGATTTTCCGGCAAAGAAACACGCCCTTGCCCCAGATGTGCGGCAGCGGTGAGCGGACCTGGACATCTTCGTGCGATCTGTGGCGGTCGTGCGCCCAGGTGCCGTTGACCCACTGCTGTCAGTCTGGTGCTGTCGGTGTTTGCTCGACGCGAGGAGTACGGATGCACGCGCGCGTAGTTGCCGCCACGGTCGCGGCGGTCCTCGGCACGGTGGCCCTGCTGGCCTCCGTCGCCGGATCCGACGCCCGGGCGGGCGAGGTCGGCGAGCCGACGGTGATCGCCCATCGGGGCGCTTCCGCCTACGCGCCGGAGAACACGCTGGCCTCGATCGACAAGGCCGCGGAGATGGGCTTCTCCTGGGTCGAGAACGACGTGCAGCGCACCAAGGACGGCGAGCTGGTCGTGATCCACGACGCCGGCCTCGCCCGGACCACCGATGTCGAGCAGGTCTTTCCCGGCCGGGCGCCGTGGAAGGTGAAGGACTTCACCGCCGCGGAGATCGCCCGGCTGGACGCGGGCAGCTGGTTCTCGTCCGCCTACGCGGGCACGCGCGTGCCGACGCTCCGGCAGTACATGCGCCGGATCGAGCACAACCACGAGAAGCTGCTCCTGGAGGTCAAGAACCCGGAGCTCTACCCGGGCATCGAGCAGCAGATCCTCAAGCTCCTCGGGGACGAGGGCTGGCTGGACCGCGCGCACCTGCGGCGGCTCATCGTGCAGAGCTTCAGCGCCGACAGCGTGCGCACGGTCCACCGGCTTGATCCCGAGGTGACCACCGCCTACCTCGGCGCACCCACCTCGGCACAGCTGCACGGGTACGCGCGCTTCACGGATCTGATCAATCCGTCGTACACCTCGCTCTCGAGGGGGTACGTGGCGGCGGTGCACGCCTTCGACGGGCCGCACGGCAGGCCGCTTCGGGTCTTCGCGTGGACGGTGAACGACGCGGCCACCGCCCGCAAGGCCGCGGGCCTGGGTGTCGACGGGGTGATCACCAACGAGCCCGACGTGGTCCGTGCGGCGCTGGCGGACCGGGCCGCGCAGGCGTTGTCGGTGGGGGGCCGTACCGTGGGCGCATGGACAGCCATGGGCAGGATGAGCAGCGGATCGTATGGGCGGTGGCCGGTACCGACATCGGCCCGCTGATGCTGGCCGCGACCCGGGACGGCCTGGTCAACGTCGTCTTCCATGCCACCGAGGCGGTGCGCGAGCGGACCCTGGAGCGGCTGGCGGCCCGGCTGGGCGCCGACCCCGTGGAGGACCCGGACGCACCCCTGCTGGCCGAGGCCATAGGCCAGCTGCGGGCGTACTTCGCGGGCGAGCGGCACGACTTCGACCTGCCGCTGGACTGGTCGCTGATCTCCGGCTTCAACCGGCAGGTGCTGCGGGAGCTGGCCTCGGGCGTCCCGTACGGCACCGTGGTGGGGTACGGGGATCTCGCCGGCCGGGTCGGGCAGCCCGGTGCGGCGCAGGCGGTCGGCGCGGCCATGGGCGCCAATCCCCTGCCGGTGGTCGTGCCGTGCCACCGGGTGGTGGAGAGCGACGGCGGCATCGGCGGCTTCGGGGGCGGTCTGGAGACCAAGCGGAAGCTGCTCGCCCTGGAAGGCGTGCTGCCCGAGCCGTTGTTCTGACCTCCGCTGGGGAGGGCCCGCGACGCCGGCAGGATCCGAAAGAGAGGCCCTAGTCGTCGTAGTGCCGGGCCTCGAACACATTGCCGTCCGGGTCCTGGAAGTAGAAGTTCCGGACGGCGTTCCCGCGGGCTCCGGAGGAGTCGTGGCCGATGCCGCTCAGCGGGACACCGTGCTCGGTCAGCCGGGCGTGCAGGGCGTCGAACGCGTCCGTCGGCAGGGCCAGACAGATGTGGTTGACGGGATGGCCGGCGCGGTCCGCGGAGCCGGGCAGCATCCGCATCCGTTCCGCGAGGGTGTGGGGCGCGAGATCCAGGATGGTCTCCTCGTTGATGCGGACCGAGGGGAAGGAGAGCTTGCCCTCGGTGAACTCGCCGACTCCCATGGGCTCCAGGCCGACGGCCGTCTCGTAGAAGCGGGCCGCGGCGACCGGGTCGGCGACCCAGAGGACGACATGGTCGAGGCGCATGGTGTTCTTCGTCATGCGGCCCAGGCTGGTGGCGTCCCCCACAGGCCGCAAGCGTTTAGCCGCGTCCGGCGCCCGCCAGAGATGAGGAAGGGCCGACGGACGGGAGGCGGGCACATGGTGCTGGTGGTGTCGGAAGAGGTCCGGGAGGCGATCGCGGCGCGGCGGCCGGTGGTGGCCCTGGAGTCCACGATCATCGCGCACGGGCTGCCGCGCCCGCGCAACCTTCAGGTGGCGCTGGAGCTGGAGGACGCGGTACGGCACGAGGGGGCGGTGCCGGCGACCGTCGCCGTGCTCGACGGACGGCCCTGTGTCGGGCTGGACAAGGAACAGGTCGAGCGGATCGCGAACGAGGACGGCATCCGCAAGCTGAGCCACCGGGATCTGCCGCTCGCCGTGGCAAGCGGAGCGAGCGGGGCGACGACCGTGTCCGCGACGGCCCGGCTCGCCGCGCTGGCGGGGGTCCGGGTGTTCGCCACCGGCGGGCTGGGCGGCGTGCACCGGGAGTGGACGGTGACGCAGGACGAGTCGGCCGACCTGGGGCTGCTGGCGCACACCCGGATCACGGTCGTATGCGCGGGCGTGAAGTCGATTCTGGACGTGCCGGCGACCCTGCAACGACTGGAGACGCTCGGCGTGGCCGTCGCCGGGTACCGCACGGACCGGTTCCCCGGCTTCTATCTGTCCGACTCGGGGCATCCGGTGGACTGGACCCTGGACTCTCCGGAGCAGGCCGCGGACGTCATGCGGGCCCAGGACGCGCTGGGCGCACCGCCTTCGGCGCTGATCGTCGCCAACCCCGTGCCGGAAGCGGAGCAGCTCGATCCGGAGCTGCACGCCCGTGTGCTCGCCGACGCGCTCACCGCCTGCGCGGAGCAGGGCATCACAGGGCAGGCAGTGACCCCGTTCCTGCTGGACTACCTGGTCCGGCACACGGACGGCGCCTCGCTGAGCGCCAATCTGGCGGCGGTGCGCGGCAACGTACGGCTGGCGGCGCGGATCGCCACCTCGTGGGCCCGGGAGTGACCACCGGGCGGACCGGGGCGCTGCTGGTCGTCGGGGACGTCGTCACCGACGTGGTGGCCCGGCACCGGGGTCCGCTCGCGGGCGGCACCGACACGGCCGCGGCGATCCGGACGGTGCCGGGCGGCGCGGGCGCCAATGTCGCCTGCTGGGCCGCTCACGCCGGCTGCGCGGACGTACGGCTGCTCGGCCGGGTGGGCGCGGACGCGGCGGCGTGGCACGAGCGGGAGCTGCTCGCGGCCGGGGTGCGACCGCGGCTGGTGGTGGACCCGGAGGCGGCGACCGGCACGGTGATCTGCCTGGTCGACACGGGGGCGGCGGCCGAGCGTACGTTCCTCACGGACAGTGGGGCCTCGCTGCGGCTCGAACCCGGAGACTGGTCGGACGCGCTGCTCGACGGCGTGGCCTGGCTGCATCTGTCAGGCTATCTGCTGTTCACCGAGCCGAGCCTGGCGCTTGCGCGGGTGGCGCTCGCGGCCGCCCGGGCGCGTGAGGTGCCGGTGAGCCTCGATCCGGCGTCGGCGGGGTTTCTGGTGGAGCTGGGGCTGGACCGGTTCCTGTCGTTCGCGGGCGGGCTGGACGTGCTGCTGCCGAGCCGGGACGAGGCGTGCCTGCTCACGGGGCTGCCGGACCTGGCGGACGCCGCGGCCAAGCTGAGCCGGCTGGTGCCGCTGGTGGTGGCCAAGGCGGGTGCCGACGGAGCCCTCGTGGCCCGGGCCGGCGCCGCACCGGCACGGGTCCCGGCCGTGCCGGCCACCCCTCGGGACACCACGGGCGCGGGGGACGCCTTCACCGGCGCGTTCCTCGCCGCCCTGCTCGCGGGCGCATCCGCGGAGGAGGCGGCGGCCGGCGGGTGCCGAGCGGGTGCGGAGGCGGTGGCCAGGGTGGGCGGCAGACCACCGCGGGCACAGAGCGGCGGGTAGGACGTGGATACGCGTCTGCGGAAGGCCGGGGCGCAGGCCCTGGCGTAGCCGGTTGGCGAGCCGTTGCACCGGGACGTGCTCGTCGGGGCAGGCCCCAACTGCCGGTTCCCTTGGCTCGTCCGACGCTCGTCCACAGGCGGGAACCAAGCGGAACTTCGTGTTCCCACAGGCTCGCCCGCACTGTGCCGGGGCCTGGCAGACTTGCCGGGCAAGGCGCGAAAGCGTCGCGCACGAGGTCCATGCGAGGGGGATCCGGATGTCCATGGCGGGGAATCTGCGGAAGGTCACGGAGCTGGGCAGGGTCGGCGGCCTGCGCAGGGTGGCACGGCTCGGCCGGCGCCGGCCGCGAGTGGACCTGAGCCATCCCGCCAGGTCGCCGCTGGGCTCGTCGGTGGTCAACTGCGTGACCTATCAGGACGGCGTACGGGTGCAGGGGAGCGCCGATCTGGTGGACGCGGTGAGGCTCGTACGCAAGAGCGGTGAGGGATTCGTCTGGCTGGGACTGCACGAGCCGACGGACCGTGAGTTCGCCGGCATCGCCGAGCTCTTCAACCTGCACCCGCTGGCGGTGGAGGACGCGGTCGAGGCCCATCAGCGTCCGAAGCTGGAGCACTACGGGGACACGCTCTTCGCGGTGTTCAAGACGGTCTGCTACGTGGAGCACGAACGACTGACCGCGACCAGCGAAGTGGTGAACACCGGCGAGATCATGGTGTTCGTCGGCAAGGACTTCGTCATCACGGTGCGGCACGGCCGGCACGGTTCTCTGGGACCGCTGCGCGAGGAGCTGGAGTCGGATCCGCAGCAGCTCGCCAAGGGCCCGGCGGCGGTGCTGCACGCGATCGCCGACCATGTCGTCGACGACTACCTGAACGTCACCGACGCGGTGCAGGCGGACATCGACCAGGTCGAGACCGAGGTGTTCTCCGAGGAGGGCGCGCGGCTCGATCCGGGGCGGATCTACCAGATGAAGCGCGAGCTGCTCGAACTGAAGCGGGCGGTGGTGCCACTGGGCCGCCCGGTGGAGGACCTGGCCACCCGGCCCATACGCGTCATCGCCCCGGAGATACAGGCCTACTTCCGGGATGTGCTCGACCACCTCATACGGGCCAAGGACCAGATCGCCGCGTTCGACGAACTGCTCAACTCCATCCTCCAGGCCCATCTCGCGCAGGTGACCGTCGCGCAGAACGAGGACATGCGGAAGATCACGGCATGGGCCGCGGTGATCGCCGTACCCACGATGGTGTGCGGGGTGTACGGCATGAACTTCGACCATATGCCGGAGCTGCACTGGCGGTTCGGATATCCGCTGGTCATGGCCGTGATGGCCGGGGCCTGCGTGGCGCTGTACCGGGGCTTCAGGCGCAACGGCTGGCTCTGAGCGGGACGGTCGCGCCGGGGGTCAGCCGCTCCAGGCGGGATGGCGTGGGTCGTCGGCACGGACCAGGACGTCCGCCGTGCCGGCCGGATCGGCCTCGGAGGCGTAGCGCTCGAAGGCCGGGAGCGTCCAGTGGTCGGACTCAGGGGTACGGCGGCGCAGGGCGCCCGGGGAGAGGAGGACGTGGACGGTCAGGTCGAACGGGAACCAGTGCCGCAGCAGTAGCGGGCCGTGCAGCAACAGCAGTCCGCCTGGCGGGAGTTGGACGTAGGGGCTGCGGGTGGCCCGGTCGGTGACCGGATCCCACAGGTCGGGCAGGACGCGCCCGCTGCCGCCGGGATCGAGCGGTCCGAAGACCTCGCGCCACAGGGCACCCGTGTCGAACCATCCGTTGTAGTACGACTCCTCGTCCCGCCGCCCGTGTTCCAGGCGCAGCGAGGCCGGGCGCAGAAAGCCCTCGGCACCGACCACGAGCGAAGGCCGGCCACGCACCCGCAGCGCCTCGCCCACGCGCTCGGCGAGATCGCCGGGCCGGGCGGCCGGAGCCCCGTCGAAGCCGACCCGCGGCCAGGCTCCGCCGTCGGCCGGCTTCAGGTCGGTCAGCCGGTCGGCGAGCTGCTCGGCGAGCCGGTCCCAGGTGATCGCTTCGAGTCGCACAGGGCCCATGATGCCGGGTGCCGTGGCCGAGCGGCGACGGCGGCTGCCGGGAGAGGAGGTCACCAGAGCGGGGAGAGGGGGAAGCGGCCGGACAGGCACATAGGCGGGCCATGCCTTCGGTGAGGAGAAGGTGTCGATGATCAGCTCATGGGAGGAGTGCGGAAATATGCTCTGAAGAGACCCGGGGAAGGGGACAGGCCCGCGGCGGTGGGAAAGAAACGCGTATGGCGCTTCCCGCAACTCCCCACTCCCCCGGCCGCCTTGTCGCCATCCAGCCGCTGAAGGCCAAGCGCTGTGCCGCGTGCCGGCGGGGGCCGCTGTCGCTGCTGGTGCTGGAGGACGGAGCGCCCCGCTGTCTGGAGTGCGCCGACCTCGGGCACCTGGTGTTCCTGCCGCGCGGGGACACGGCGCTCACCCGCAGATCGCGGGAGGAGAGTGGGCTGTCGGTGGTGGTCGTGCGGTTCAACCGGCGCAAGAGCCGCTACGAACGGCAGGGCGTGCTCGTGGAGGAGGCGGCGCTGGCCCGGGCCGAGGCGCGGTGCCTGGCCGACGCGGAGGCACGGCGCCGGCGGCGGGCCCGGGACGCGCGGCGAAGGGCCGCGGAGGACGAGCGGTTCGCGGCGGCGTTCGCGGGCGAGATCCTCCGGCTGTTCCCGGGCTGTCCGGCCGAGCGGGCGCGGGCGATCGCCGGTCATGCCTCCGTGCGCGGCAGCGGGCGGGTCGGGCGCAGTGCGGCCGGGCGGGCGCTGTCCGAGGGGGCGGTGATCTCGGCGGTCGTGGCGGCCGTACGGCATGTGGACACGGCGTACGACCAGCTGCTGATGAGCGGGGTGCACCGGTTCGAGGCGCGGCGCCGGATCGCGCCGGCCGTGGAGAGCGTGCTGCGGACCTGGCAGGGGGCCGGGGAGGAGGTGGGCTGAAGGCGGGGGAGAAAGCGCTCTCCGACGTGCTGCGCGGCCGTCGGGGGAGACGTATCGTGGCCGGAAGAGCGCGGGTACCGGTACGCGAGGAAGACGCTCATGGCCGATCCCAAGGGGTTCATGACGACGCCGCGCCAGGAGTGGCCGCGGCGGCCCGTGGAGGAGCGGGTGCGGGACTGGGACGAGGTGTACGTCCCGGGCGCGCTGCTGCCCATCATCAGCAAGCAGGCCGATCGCTGCATGGACTGCGGCGTGCCGTTCTGCCATGACGCGTGCCCGCTGGGCAATCTCATCCCCGAGTGGAACGACCTGGTGTCACGGGAGGACTGGCGGGCCGCGAGCGACCGGCTGCACGCCACCAACAACTTCCCGGAGTTCACCGGGCGGCTGTGTCCGGCGCCCTGCGAGGCGGGGTGTGTGCTGGCGATCAACCAGCCGGCCGTCACCATCAAGAACGTCGAGTGTGCCATCGCCGACCGGGCCTGGGAGGAGGGTTTCACACCGGCGCTGCCGCCCGACCGGCTGTCCGGGAAGACGGTCGCGGTCATCGGCTCCGGGCCCACCGGACTCGCCGCGGCACAGCAGCTGACCCGGGCCGGTCACACGGTCGCGGTGTACGAGAAGGACGACCGGCTCGGCGGGCTGCTGCGGTACGGCATCCCGGAGTTCAAGATGGAGAAGCACCATCTGGAACGGCGGCTGGCGCAGATGCGGGCCGAGGGGACGAAGTTCCGCACCTCGACATCCGTCGGGCGGGACGTCTCCGCGGCGGAGCTGCGGTCCCGGTACGACGCGGTGGTGATCGCCACCGGCGCCACCGCCTGGCGGGAACTCACGGTGCCGGGCCGGACGTTGGACGGGATACACCAGGCGATGGAGTATCTGCCGCTGGCCAACCGGGTGTGCGAGGGCGATCTGGAGGTCTCGCCGCTGTCGGCCGCCGGCCGGCATGTGGTGATCGTCGGCGGCGGGGACACCGGTGCCGACTGTCTGGGGACGGCGGTGCGCGAGGGGGCCGCGTCCGTGACCCAGCTGGACATCTACGCGCAGCCGGGCGCCGAGCGGGACGAGGACACCGACCCGTGGCCGACGTACCCGAAGATCTATCGGCTGTCGGCGGCGCACGAGGAGGCGCGGGAGCTGCGGACGGCACCGGAGGCGGACGCGGACGCGCGGCTGTTCGCGGCGTCCACGCTCCGCTTCACCGGAGACGAGAGGGGGTGGGTGCGTTCCCTGCACCTGGAGGAGGTCGACGAGCGGCGGCTTCCGGTGCCGGGGACCGAGCGGGAGCTGCCCGCCGACCTGGTGCTGCTCGCCCTCGGCTTCACCGGCCCCGACCGGGAGGACGGGCTGATCGAGCAGCTGGGGCTGGCGCTGGAGGAGCGGGGCACGATCAGCCGGGACGGCGGCTTCGCGACGAACGTCCCGGGGGTGTTCGCCGCCGGGGACGCGGCGCGGGGACAGTCGCTCGTCGTCTGGGCGATCGCGGAGGGGCGTGCGGTGGCGGCGGCCGTGGACGGTTTCCTCATGGGAAGCAGCCGGCTGCCCGCTCCGATCGCACCGACGGACCGCCCGATGCGGGTGTGAGAGACGGGTGGACGGCGGGCGCCCACCGGCAGGGGGTCAGGACAGCAGGAAGTCGGCCACCCCCGCCTTGGCGCCCTCGATGAACGCGGTCATCTCGTCCGTGGTGTAGATCAGTGCGGGCCCGTCCGGATCGGTGGACTGGCGTACGGCGATCCGGCCGTCGGCCAGCTTCATCGCCTCCAGGCAGTTTCCGCCGTTGCCGCCGCTCCAGGGCTTGTGCCAGCCCTCGCTGCCCAACTCCCGCGCGGGCATGCCGTTGTAGACGTGACCGCGGGGCTCTATGCGATCCATTCACAGCTCCTTGCGGAGATCGCCGAGGATCTCCTTCGTGCGTTGTGCCGTAGCGGCCTGTGCCGCCATGCGGTCCATGACCTCCAGGTGGGTCGCCACCTCGATGCGCGCGTCCAGGTAGACCGCGCCGGTCAGGTACTCGCTGTAGACCATGTCCGGCAGTTCCGGCATGGCGAATCGGAACAGCACGAAGGGCCCGTAGGTCCCCGGGTGCGGTCCGTTGGCGAACGGGGCGACCTGGAGCGTCACATGGGGCAGCTTCGTGGCCTCGAGCAACTTGTCGATCTGCGCGCGCATCACCTCCGGACCACCGACCGGGCGGCGCAGGACGGTCTCGTCGATCACCGCCCAGAAGCGGGGCGCGTCAGGGCGGTTGAGCAGCTCCTGGCGTTGCATGCGCAGCGCGACATGGCGCTCGATGTCGTCCGGGCTGGTCTGGCCGACGGCACCGGACTTCAGCACCGCGCGTGCGTAGTCCTCGGTCTGGAGCAGGCCGGGGACGAAGTGCGGTTCGTAGGAGCGGATGAGGGAGGCCGCGCCCTCCAGGCTGACGTACATCGAGAACCAGCCCGGCAGGATGTCGTGGAACCGCTGCCACCAGCCGGGCCTGTTGGCCTCCTCGGCGAGCCGGACGAAGAGTTCGGCCTCGTCGGCGGGGACGCCGTACGCCTTCAGCAGCAGCTGCACATAGGGGATCTTGAGAGCGACCTCGGCCGTCTCCATGCGGCGGACGGTGGCGGGAGCGACATGGAGGACACGGGCGGCCTCCTCACGCTTCAGCCCGGCGCGCTCCCGCAGGTCCATCAGGCGCCGGCCGAGGACCACCTGGCCAACGGTCGGCGCGGACCGCGGTTCGCTCACGCTCCCACCTCCACAAGTATCCGGACAGCCCTGCGGCGCCGTTCGAAGACTCATTCGAAGACCGGGTCGGACTCCGGTGGTCCCAATTGGCGCCGCTCAACATGCTGTTGCGAGCAGTGTGCCACGGCCTCCCACCGAGTCACACAGCACTCTGCAATTTTCAGAGTGACACTTGCCAAGTGTTCCGGGCAGGGAGATAGTGGCAAGCGTGATTCCGTCCGCGCCCTTAGGAACAGACGCCGCCACAGGCCTTCCCGGCCTCGGCGCCGCACCGGGAGCCCCCCTTGCACGGGACGCTGCCGAGCGCCGGTTCCGCTTCGAACTGGCCGCGCATCCGGGTTCCGTGGCCCGGGCGAGACGCCTGGCGCACGCCCGGCTCGCCGGCTGGGCGGTGGGCGCGGACACCTGCGACAACGCGGCCCTGGTCATTTCCGAGCTGGTCACCAACGCGATCGTGCACACGGCGAGCAGCCGTGTGGTGTGCGAGCTGCACGACCACGACGACATGGTGCGCATAGCCGTACGCGACGAGGGCTGCTCCCCCGGCGAACCGCATCCGTCGCCGCAGCGCCCCGATGACGAGCACGGCAGGGGGCTGTTTCTCGTCGACGCGCTGTGCCAGGCCTGGGGCGCCCAGGAGCAGGGGACCGGACTGCTGGTCTGGGCCGAGCTGGCCCGGCAGGCCGACCCGGCCCAGGAGGATGCCGCACCCCGCGCCGACCTCGGCTGGGGCGCGCGTCCCAAGCCGGGCCGCCCGCAGGACTCCGGCGAGGAGGGGGCCACCGAGACCCCGGACGGAACAGCGCGACAGCGCCGTCCCGGGTGCGCCGGCGAAGAGCGCCACGGTCACGACGGCCCGGAGCACCCCACCCACGGCGACTCCGCGCACCCCACGCACGGCGAGCCCGTGCACCCCGCGCACGACGGCCCGGAGCACCGTACGCATGGCGGCGCCGGCCGGCCGCGGTTCGGGACGTCCGGGCAGCCGCTGCACCGCACTCCGGGACAGCACCGGCCGCGGGAGCAGTCGTGACCGGCACCAGCGGCACCGGCCGGCCTGACGTCGTACGCGCCGAGCGGCCGGGTGCGGCCGGGTCCGAGCAGTCGATCGGGCTGGACACCCTGGTGCGCTTGCAGCGTCGGCGGCCCGCCGCGGAGAACGCCCGACGGCTGCGGATCCCGGACGGCATGACGGCTCCGCTCGGCTTCGACGCCGTGGCCGTGCCCGACCGACTGGGGCCTCTTGTCGTGCCCCGGCTGCCCCGGCTGGGCTGTGTGTACGCCGACGGCTCCCGCTGGTGGTGGATCGTGCCGTCGGACTCCGACTACGCGCTCCCCTGGCCGGAGCCGGCCCACTACGCCCCCGGCGCCCTGGTCAGCGGCACCGCGCGGCTCATCCATCGCCCGGACGGCACAGTCCCGTACACCCCGCCGATCCCGCTGTACCTGGCGCTGTGCCGGGCGACCGGGACCGCCCCGGACTGGTCGAGGGCGATGCCGGCCTAGGGCCTCTCTCTCGGGTCGGCCGAGAAGGCGCCGACCCCGCAGCCGACCTGATCCGAAAGAAAGGCCCTTGCCGCCGCGCACCCGGGCGGCTCAGTCGGCGGCTTCGCGCACGATCACCAGGAACGTGTCCGTCGCGAGGTCCATGACGACCTCGGCGGGCATGCCCTCCAGGCGCCGCGCGTGCGCGAACTCCTCGGCGGGCCAGGATCCGCGCGGACCACCGGCGGGAAAGCGTTCGAGCACCGTTCGCCCGCTCACCATCTCGCACCTCCAGGAAACGTCGTTCTCATAGGAGTGAACGCCCTGGAGAAGACGAACGGCTCGCCGGATGACGGGACTGAGACAATGCCGACACCGAATCGGCGCGGACCGTGATAATCCGGTCACGTTACGACACCGATGGCACCATCCGTATCAGAAGTCGTACTCGTCGTGAAGGCGCAGCCGGTCGCTCCCGGCCGGGTTGCGGCCGAGCACGGTCAGGTCGAGCAGCCCGGCGGTGGTGCCCAGCTCGTCCAGCGCGTCGTCGTACACGGAGTTGGTGTGGAAGACGCGGTCGCGGTCGCGCAGGAAGCAGCTCAGGCCCGGCCGCTCGGCCGGGCCGCCGCCGTCGGCCTCGACGGTCGCCTCGAAATCGCGGTTGAAGTCGCTGTGGTACGAGGAGTACCAGGGCACCGCCCAGCCCATCCGTGCCTTGAACGGCAGGATCCGGGTGAACGGCGCCCGGGAGACCACGGCGAAGGAGGTGTTCCGGGCGCGCAGATGGGCGAGATGCCCGACCTGGTCCAGAAAGCCGGCGCAGCAGGGGCAGCCGGTCTCCCACTCCGGCGCGAACATGAAGTGGTGCACCACGAGCTGGGCCCGCTCCTCGAAGAGGTCGAGGAGGGTCGCCTTGCCGTCGCCGCCCTCGAAGACGTACTCCGGGTCGACCTCGACCATGGGAAGCCGCCGCCGCTCGCCGCTCAGCGCCGCCCGCGCCCGTCTGACCGCCTCCTCCCTGCGCCGCAACTCCTCGCGCGCCGCGCGCCACTGCTCACGCGAGACGATCCCCGGAAGCGCCATGAGCCCTCCTGTGCCCTCTGTCCGACGGTCGGACCGAGGTGGTGACCGTCGGCGGGCGGGGAACTCATCGGCGCGCGCGGAGTTTTTCCGGTCGCCGCGCGGAGTTTTTCCGGTCGCCCTGCGGGAATGATCAGTACGTCACCGGCAGAGCCATCAGCCCCCGCGCGCGCATCGAGGGGCGCCACCGCGCCTCCCCTTCGGCCGGTGCCAGTCGGGGGAACCGCTCCAGCAGGGCGGCCAGTGCGATCTCCGTCTCGGCGCGGGCCAGGGGCGCGCCGACGCAGTAGTGGATGCCGTGGCCGAGGGCGAGATGGCCGGCGGCGTCGCGGGAAAGGTCGAGCCGGTCGGGGTCGGGGAAGCGGTGGGGGTCGCGGTTGGCGGCGGACGGTGACACCCAGACCGTCTCCCCCGCCGGGATGGTGACCCCGGCGATGGTCACGTCCTCGACGGGGAAGCGGCGGATGGCGAGCAGGACCGGGCCCTCGTAGCGGATCAGTTCCTCCACGGCGGCCGGGACGCCCGCCGGGTCCTTGCGCAGGGCGGCGAGCTGGCCGGGGTGGTCGAGGAGGGCGAGGACGGCGTTGCCGATGAGCTGGACCGTGTTCTCGTACCCGGCGAAGAGGATGAGGAAGGCCAGCGACATCAGCTCGTCCTCGCTGAGCCGGTCGCCCTCGTCGCGTACCGCGATCAGGTCGGAGAGCAGGTCGTCGGCGGGGGCGGCCCGCTTGGCGGCGAGCAGGTGGGTGAAGAAGTCGAGCATGGCGCCGACCGACTCGCGGGCCGCCTCGGGGCGTGCCGGGTCGGGGGCGACGAGGGTGTCGGTCCAGATCCGGAAGTCCAGCCGGTGTTCCTCGGGCACGCCGAGCAGGTCGCAGATGACGGTGATGGGCAGCGGGGCGGCGTAGGAGGTGATGAGATCGGCGCTGCCGTGGGGGCCGAGCCCGTCGAGGAGCCGGTCGGCGGTACGGCGGATGGGCGCACGCAACTGCTGGACCCGGCGCGTGGTGAAGGCGCGGCCGACCAGGCGCCGGATGCGGGTGTGGTCCGGCGGGTCCATGGTGAGGAGGTTGGCGTCGAGGGCGGGAGGCAGCGCGAAGCCCTTGTAGGTGCCGGGTGCGGCGTGCCGCTTGTCCAGGGAGAGACGGGGGTCGGCGAGCGCGGTCCGGACGTCCTCGTACCGGGTGACGAGCCAGGCGGGGGTGCCGTCGGGTCCGGTGATGCGGTGGACGGGCGCGGTGTCGCGCAGGCGCCGGTAGGCGTCGTAGGGGTGCTCGATGAGGCCGTCCGTGAGGTCCATGGCAGGGAGCCTACGGGCTCGGGTGGCGCGCTTCCGACCACGCCGCCCGGGCCGTCGTCGGCCGCCAACTCCCCTGCGGCGGCGGCCACATCGGCGGTGCGCAGACCGTGCCCGGGCTAGGCCGCGATCGGCAGCGGCACCTCCCGCTCCCCCAACGCCTCGAGTGCCTGGCGCAGTTGCCGGAGGTGGCGGGGGGTGAGGCGGCCGGTGTCGTCGAGATGGACCGCGCAGGCCGTGGTGGTGTCCACGAGCCGTTCCAGGGCGTCGGCCACCGTCTCCGTTCCCTCGGTGTGCCGGGCGAGGGCGGGCAGTTCGGCGGCGGCGAGGGCGATGGCGGTGCGGGCCTCGCCGAGGGTGCGGTAGGCCTCGCGGCGCAGCGCCCAGCGTTCGGTGCGGGTGTCGCCGGACCCGCCGTCCTCGGCGGGTGCTCCGGACTCGTACTCGCCGAGGACATGGGTGAGATAGGCGTGCGCGGCGTTCCGGGCCGTCGTGAGGCGGGCCCGGACCTGGGCGCCCCGCTCGCCCGGCATCGGCAGATGTCCGACGACCAGGACGAGCGCGCAGGCGAGCAGCGTCTCGCCGATCCGGCCGGCGGAGGCCTGCGGCTCACCGCCGACCATGACGAGGGCGAGCACCAGGACGGTGACGACGGCGGTCAGCGCGGCGAAGTGCCGGGTGGCCACCGGTACGAGCGCTCCGCACACCGCGACCAGCGCGATCAGCCCGGCCGGGCGGGGCAGCAGCGCGGCGAACCCGGCGAACACCAGGGCGCCCAGCACGGTCCCGGCGGCCCGGCACAGCACCCGGGAGACGAGCGGCCCGAGGTCGGGCTTGACGAGGAAGACGGTGGTGGCCGGAAGCCAGTACCAGTGCTGGTGGTGGCCGTACCAGCCGGTGTGGTGCAGCGCCTGGGCGATGGCGGCACTGGCGCCGAAGCACAGGGCGACGCGCAGCCCGTACTCGCGTCCGCCGACTCCGTACGCGGCCCGCGCGGCGTCCCGGAGACCGCGCGGGCGGCCGACCGGTTCGCGATCGGCGGCCGTGCCCCCGTCGAAGGCCTCGGCGGCGTGCAACAGGGCGTCGTCCAGGGCGCGCAGGGCGGGTGCGGACCGGTGCGGCGCGGGCAGCGGGCCGGTGCCGGTGTTGCCGCGCACGGCCGCGGCGAGCCGGCGTGGTCCCTCGGCGGCGCGGGGCGTGACGGGCTCCCCGGCCCAGAACAGGGCGGTGGCGGCCTCGGCGAGGGGCAGCGCGGCGGTGTACTGGGCGCGCAGCCGGCGCTCGGCGGCGGAACTGGCGTACCGGCGCAGCCGGGGTCCGGCGAGGGCGTCCTGGGCGTGGTCGAGGGCGGCGGTGAGCGCGGCCCGCCGGGCGGTGGCCTGCGGACCGCCGGCCGCGTCGAGCAACGCGGCGATCGCGTCGTACACGGCGGCGACCGCCGACCGCTCCCCGTCGAACCGGAAGTCCCCGGCGAGCGAACCGGGCGTGGGCAGGGCGAGCCGCAGCAGGAGCAGCCAGCCGGCCCCGGCGGTGAAGGCGAGGGCCCGTTGCCAGCCGCTGTCGGCCGCCGGAGTCCCGGCGCCGATGGCCGCGGTGACCAGCAGCTGGGTGCCGGCGGCGGAGGCGACCGGCCCGACGGCGCTGATGCCGCCGGCGAGCAGCCCGAGCCCGGTGAGCACCAGGGTGAGCGGTACGGCGCCGAGCAGCTGACCGGCGTACGAGCCGACGAGCAGCCCCAGCGCACCGGCCAGCGCGGGCACGCCGAGCCGCTTGACGGAGGCACGCCTGCTGCCGGGACGGTCGTTGATGCCGGCGAGCATCGCGGCGATGGCGGCGATGACGCCGTGGGAGACGCGGCCGGTGAGCACTCCGGCGAGCGCCAGCGGCCCGGCGGCGAGCGCACCCCGGGTCACCGCGTTCCATGGCACGGGTCCGCGCTGGGCACGGAGGGCATGGGTGAGCCAGAGGGGTGCGGCGGGCCGGGACACGGGGCTCCTGTTCACGGTTGGGGTCGTACGAGCGTCGGGGCTCGGGGTCGTACGAGGGGCACGGTTCAGGTCGTACGAGGGCGGGCGGGGCCTTCGGACGACGGTGGCCGGCGGGCCGTGCTTCCACGGTAGGTCCCCTACCCGGCGGGAACGGGGCGATCATGTTTCGGAGGCGTGAAAGGTGGCGGGACGGGGTGGTTTCTTTATGAACGCAATCCTGAACGCAATCGGACGCGGTCAGCGGTGAGCCGGCTCATCGCGCCCGCCCGGCCCGCCAGCACTTCAGCGAACTCCGGCAGCGCGTGGTCGCCGACTTCCCGCTCGATCCCGACGAGTTGGAGGTCCGCCCGACGGCGAACGAGACCAAGGGGCAGAACACCTGGGTGTGGCAGACCTCCGACTGTGTGCTCGCCGGAATGCTCGTCAAACGCAACGGCATCCGGTCGGCGACCGGCCTCGCCCGGCAGCGCCTGAAGACCCACTCCGACCCCGAGGGGTTCTTCGCCAGGGGCAGACAGGCCTTCACCTACTGGCGGGCGCACCAGCTGGGTTACGCCTATGCGGCCATCTGGTCCACGCCCGGGGCGGCGCGCCCGAGACCCGGCACACGGTCCGCGGCACCGGCACCGGCACCGGCACCGGCACCGGCACCGGCACGGTGATCGTCCAGCACGCCCTGGAGCTGGACGAGGAGCCGTCGCACGTCCTGGCGGCGGTGCACCACATCACGGCCGCGATGGCGACCGGCGGCGAGGAACCGGCGCGGGGTACGGCGGTCCGGGGCGTCGTCGGACCGCGGACACCGCAGGCGTCCTCCCCCGCCTGACCTCATCCCCTGCTCACGGGCGGTCGGCCCGCTCGACGAGTGCCTCGGCCCGGGCGACCGCCTCGGTCAGGGTGTCCGGCTCCGGTCCCTGGGAGAGTGCCGCGAGGATGCCGTCCACGGTGCGCAGGCCGGCGCGTTCCAGCAGCCGCTTCTCGTTCGTCACCCACTCCCCGCGGGCGGCGAGGACACCATGGGCGGTCTGGGCGGCGGCGGTGGCGATGGCGCCGGCGGTTTCCGTGAGGCGGCCGTAGGGGGCGTGGTTCGCCTTCGCGTAGGCGAGGGTGGCACGGGCGGTGCCGTGCCAGCGCTCGCTCGCGGTCCGGCGCAGCCTCTCCGGATAGGCCGCCGGGCGGGGCAGATCGCCGGTGAGGGTCCGGTTGAGGGCGAGTTCGGCGACGAGCAGGTAGGTGGGGATCCCGGCGAGATGGAAGAGCAGCGGTTCGACCCGGAAGCGGCCCTGCTCGGCCTCGGCCAGCTCGTGCTCGACCACGTCGAGGTCGCGGTAGTGCACAT
The DNA here is from genome assembly GCF_042672505.1 of Streptomyces sp. NPDC127190. Classification (NCBI taxonomy): domain Bacteria; kingdom Bacillati; phylum Actinomycetota; class Actinomycetes; order Kitasatosporales; family Streptomycetaceae; genus Streptomyces; species Streptomyces sp. NPDC127190. The sequence continues at coordinate 34,536 of NZ_JBHXVE010000009.1, read as the reverse complement.
CGACCCGCCGGCCGTCGATGCTCAGCCAGGCCCCGCCGTTGAAGACGCCACCGCCCCAGCCGCCGACCTCAAAGACCTCGCCCGCCCAGCCGAGGGCGCGCAGGTCGTCCGGGTCGAAGGGGCCGCGGTAGTAGACGGCCAGGTCCCAGTCGCTGTCCGGGCGGTGGGTGCCCTGGGCACGGGAGCCGCCGAGGGCGACCGCGCGGACGGTGGGCAGGGCGGCGAGGCGGTCGGCGGTGGCGGCCAGGAAGTCCCGGTCGGGGTCGGACGGATCGGACGGCGTGCACGGCAGGGACGGCATGGACACTCCGCGGGTCGGTCGGATTCCCGCCGGAGCGTACGCCCCTGTCAGCGGTGCCGGCGGGCATTTTCCGGGCGGCGAGCCCGACGGAACGGGGGCACGGGGGCCGCTCGCAGCGGGCCGGGTGCGCAGGAAATCCGGATGCGGTCGCGGGCGATGAAGGCGATCCTCGGACGGTTGCCCGCCGTCCGTTCGAGGAGCAGCCCAGTGATCCGACGCGTCACCGCCCCCGCTCTGTTCCCGCCCCCCGTCTACTCCCATGCCTCGGTCGTCGCGGCGGGGACGAAGCTCGCGTTCCTGGCGGGGGCCGTGCCACTCGACGAGAAGGGGGAGATCGTCGGCCCCGGTGACCCGGTGGTCCAGGCCGGGCAGGTGATCGCCAATCTGACGGAGCAGCTGCGCGCCGTCGGCAGCGACCTGGCGCACGTGGTCACGACCGATGTCTACGTCGTCACCGACCAGCCCGCGGTGCTGTCCTCGGTCTGGGAGGTGGTCGAGGCCTCGGGCCTGAGCACGGGACCACACTCCTCCACGCTGCTCGGCGTCAGCTGTCTCGGCTACCCGGAGCAGCTGGTGGAGATCACGGCGACGGCCGTGGTGCCGGAGGAACGGGAACAGGGGACGCCGTCATGACCGAGGCCGTACTCCGGCGGGCCGTCGCGGCCGACGCGCCCGCCGCCGCCGATGTCTGGCTGCGGTCCTTCGCCGCGGCCCTGCCGACGGTCGTCCGGCCGCGCACCGACGACGAGGTGCGCGAGCACTTCCGTCGGGTCGTGGTGCCGCTGCGGGAGACCTGGGTGGCGGAGGCGGCCGGCGCGGGGATCGTCGGTGTGCTGGTGCTGGACGGCGAGCTGCTGTCCCAGCTGTACCTTGCTCCCGAGTGGCGGGGGCGGGGTCTCGGGGACCGGTTCGTCACGCTGGCCAAGGAGCGCTCCCCGGGCGGGCTGACCCTGTGGACCTTCCAGGTCAACAAGCCCGCCCACCGCTTCTACGAGCGGCACGGCTTCACGGCCGTCGAGTCCACCGACGGGAGCGGCAACGAGGAGCGCGAGCCGGACGTGCGCTACGTCTGGCGGCCCTGAGCGCTCCCCCGGCGAACCGCCCGCTGTGCCCTGCAACCGGCGGGCTACGGCAGCCCCGCCGCGCCCGCCGCCGTACGCAGCACCTCGCGCAGCATCTCGGCGGTGAGCCGGCCGGTGAAGGTGTTGCGCTGGCTGACATGGAAGCAGCCGAAGAGGTCCAGCCCGTCGAGCGCGACCCGGGTGCCGTGCGCGAACGCCGGGCGGGGCCGGGGCACGGTCCAGCCCGCCTCGGCGAGCGCGGGCAGCGCGGCCTGCCAGCCGAAGGCGCCGAGCACGACCACGGCTTGGAGCGTCGGACGCAGCAGGGTCAGCTCCTGCACCAGCCAGGACCGGCAGGTGTCGCGTTCGCCGGGGGTCGGCTTGTTCGCCGGCGGGGCGCAGTGCACGGGGGCGGTGACGCGGACGCCGTACAGTTCCAGGCCGTCGCCGACGCGGACCGAGGTGGGCTGCGAGGCCAGCCCCACGTCGTACAGCGCCTGGTAGAGCACGTCTCCGGAGCGGTCGCCGGTGAACATCCGGCCGGTGCGGTTGCCGCCGTGCGCGGCCGGGGCCAGCCCGATGATCGCCAGCCGGGCGTCGGCGGGGCCGAAGCCCGGCACCGGGCGCCCCCAGTACGTCCAGTCGGCGAACGCGGCGCGCTTGGTCCTGGCCACCTCCTCCCGCCACTCGACCAGCCGGGGACAGGCCCGGCAGCCCGCGATGCGCCGATCGAGCCGGGCAAGGGCGCTGCTGTCGTCCATACGGCCACGGTATGCCCGATCTCCGCCGGTCCCTTCCCTGGCACCGATGCCTTTCCCCGGCACCGGCCCCTTTCTCTTCTCCGGCAGGGGCCCCTTCTTCAACTCGGGTCGCCGGAAAACCCGTCCGGGTCGCCGGGCTCGGCGCGTTAAGGTCGGACCATGGCTTCCGAGAACGCGGACGAGAACGACAACCGTGGGACCGGCACACCGGGCGAGGTGAAGGCCGCCCCGGACGCCGCGGCCCCCGGTGCCTCCGACGGGCAGCCGCTCGACCCCAAGATCGCCGCGGCGGTGGCCGCCGCCGAGGCCGCGGGACCCGCAGCCGGTGAGACGGTCCGGATCGACAGCTGGATCTGGGCGGTACGCCTGATCAAGACGCGTTCCCTGGGCGCCGCCGCCTGCCGGGGCGGGCATGTGCATGTGAACGGCGAGCGGGTGAAGCCCGCCTACTCGGTGCGCATCGGGGACGAGGTCCGGCTGCGCCACGAGGGCCGGGAACGGGTCGTGATCGTCAAGCGCCTGATCCGCAAGCGGGTCGGGGCGCCCGTGGCCACCCAGTGCTATGTCGACAACTCGCCTCCGCCGCCGCCCCGGGAGGCCGTCGCCCCCGCCGGTCTGCGCGACCGCGGTGCCGGCCGCCCCACCAAGCGGGACCGCCGCGACATGGAACGCCTCCGTGGCCTCGCCGCCTTCGGCCGCACGACCGGGTTCACCGGCGCCGCCGGCCCCGACGGTCCGGGCGGATCCGGTGGCGGCGAGGGAACACGCCGGGGCCGCTGAGCCGGCCCGGCACGCCTCGCTCCCAGTCCTCCCGCAGCCCGTTGCTGCGCCGCGTTCTCGAAGAGTACGTTGCAGGGAGGAGTGGTGATCCGATGCGTACAGGCAGTGAACCGGCGACCGCGCGCAGTGCTCTGCGGGCCCGGTTCTGGCTGAGCGTATGGGGTGTGACCTGGGCGATCTTCGGGACAACGGCGTTCGCGCTGGCCGGCCGCCCGGGCTGGGCCGCGGCCTGCGGGGTGCTGTGGCTGGTGGCCACCGTCGACCTGACCATGATCGTCAGACATATCCGGCAGGGCCCGCACTACCAGCCGGGCCGGGACATCCCGCCGTACCGGCCGCCGGACAGCGGACCTCCGTATCCCGGACCGCCACGACACCGGCACCCCTGACCGCCCCGCATGTCCGACAGACCCGCTCAGTCCTCGAAACGGGCCGCCTTGAGGTAGTCCGGGTTGGGGTCCAGCGCGGCCGCCAGCCGGAAGTGCCGTCTGGCCTGGTCGGGGCGGCCCTGCCGTTCATAGGTGCGGGCCAGCGCGAAGTGCGCGAAGGCGTTGTCCGGCTCGCGCTCCAGCACGATGGTGAACTCGAGCTCCGCCGGCCGCAGTTGCGCGGCGGCGAAGAAGGCACGCGCGCGCAGGAGGCGGGCCGCGGTGTTCTCGGGGTGCGCGGCGATGACGCCGTCGAGCAGTTTCACCGCACCCCGCGGGTCCCGTGCGTTGAGCAACTGCTCGGCGGCACGGAAGTCGATGACATGCGTCTCCGGACTGCTTCCGGTGGAACCGCTGGTCTCGGGCACGGCAGAGATCCTTCCCTCGCTGCGCCGGTTCAACGCCCCAGCGGGAACGGGTATTCCGCCCCGGACCTCTGCCCCGGACCTTCGCCCCGGACCTCTGCGGGCCTACCGCGCGGCGCCCTCGTGTGCCCGGCGGACGAGCGTGTCCCACACCTCGGCGACCCGCTTCTCCAGCGCGTCCAGCGGCACGTCGTTGTCGATCACGATGTCCGCGATCTCCCGGCGCTGTTCCCGGGTCGCCTGCGCCGCCATGCGCGCGCGTGCGTCCTCCTCGGTCATCCCGCGCAGCCGGACGAGCCGGTCGAGCTGGGTCGCGGGGCTCACGTCCACGACGACCACCAGGTCGTAGAGCGACGCGAGACCGTTCTCGGTGAGCAGGGGTACGTCGTGGACGACCACGGCGTCATCGGCCGCGGCGGCCTCCAGCTCGCGGGAGCGGGCGCCCACCAGGGGGTGCACGATCGAGTTGAGGACCGCGAGCTTGTCGGGGTCGGCGAAGACGATCGAGCCGAGCCGGGGGCGGTCCAGGCTGCCGTCGGCGGCGAGGACGTCCGTCCCGAAGGCGTCGACCACGGCCGCGAGGCCCGGGGTGCCGGGCGCCACGACCTCGCGCGCGATGCGGTCCGCGTCGATCAGCACGGCCCCGTGCTCCACGAGCAGCCGCGACACCTCGCTCTTGCCGGCGCCGATCCCACCGGTCAGACCCACTGTCAGCATGAGCGGAAGCTTAGGCCCTTTCTTTCGGATCTTGCCGGCGTCGCCCAGAAGGCGCCGGCGCGGCAGCCGACCTGATCCGAAAGAAGGACCCTAGGCCCTGCCGCCGGCGGCCGAACCGGCGGCGGTCAGTTCTCGCCCTCGCGCTCCGCCAGGAACCGCTCGAACTCGCGCCCGATCTCGTCCGCCGACGGGAGGTCCGCCGGCTCGGCGAGCATGTTGCCCCGGGTCTCGGCGCCCGCCGCGGCGTCGTACTGGTGCTCGAGGCCCTGGACGAGGGCGGTGAGTTCCTCCTCGCCCTGCCGGACCTGCCGGTCGATCTCGGTCTGTGTGCGGTGCGCGTCGGTGCGCAGGGCGTGGGCGACGCCGGGCAGGACCAGTCCGGTGGCGGCCGTGATCGCTTCCAGGGCGGTCAGTGCGGCGTCCGGGTACGGAGAACGCGCGACGTAGTGCGGGACGTGCGCGGCGACGCCCAGGACATCGTGTCCGGCCTCCATCAGCCGGTACTCGATCAGCGACTCGGCGCTGCCCGGTACCTGGGCCTCCTCGAAGGGGCTGCGGTGGCCGGGGACGAGGTCGGTGCGGTTGCCGTGCGGGGTGAGGCCCACGGGGCGGGTGTGCGGGACGCCCATGGGGATGCCGTGGAAGTTGACCGAGAGACGCACCCCGAGCCGCTCCACGATCTGCCGTACCGCCACGGCGAACCGCTCCCACTCCACGTCCGGCTCGGGACCGGACAGCAGCAGGAAGGGGGCGCCGGTGGCGTCCTGGACGACGTGGACCTCGATGGCCGGGACCTCGTAGTCGGTCCAGCGGTCGCGCTTGAAGGTCAGCAGGGGCCGGCGGGCCCGGTAGTCCACGAGCCGGTCGTGGTCGAAGCGCGCGACGAGCTGGTGGGGCAGTGAGTCGAGCAGCCGGTCGACGATCAGTTCGCCGGTGTCGCCCGCGTCGATGTATCCGTCGAAGTGGTAGAGCATGACCAGGCCGGCCGACTCCTGGGCGAGCGCCATGTCGACCACGGCGAGGCCCTTCGGCTCCCATGCGTACAAACCCTGCGGATCAAGCACTGTGACCGCTCCTCCTCGTGTCCGTTCATCGACAACACGGCTTCGGGAGCAGACATTCCCGCGGACGCCCTCTTGATCAGGGAGCGGTGGTCCCCGGTCCACGGAGAGCTGCGCGGGCGGAAAAGACCGAGGGGCCGCACCTCGAAAGGTGCGGCCCCTCAGGACCAGCTATCGGCTAGGCCGAGCGGCAGGCGCTCAGCTCTGGCCGCCCGCCAGCTTCTCGCGCAGCGCGGCCAGCGCCTCGTCCGAGGCCAGCGCGCCGGAGGTGTCCGCACCCTCGGAGGAGTACGAACCGCCGGTCGCGGCCGGAGCGGCAGCCTCGCCACCCTCGGCGGCAGCGGCAGCGTCCGCCTCGCGGGACTTGACGACCTGCTGCTGGTGCTGCTCGAAGCGGGTCTGCGCCTCGGCGTACTGGCGCTCCCACTCCTCGCGCTGCTTCTCGTAGCCCGGCAGCCAGTCGTTGGTCTCCGGGTCGAAGCCCTCGGGGTAGATGTAGTTGCCCTGGTCGTCGTAGGACGCGGCCATGCCGTACAGGGTCGGGTCGAACTCGACCGCCATCGGGTCGGCACCGAAGGACTCGTTGGCCTGCTTCAGCGAGAGGCTGATGCGACGACGCTCGAGGTCGATGTCGATGACCTTGACGAAGATCTCGTCGTTGACCTGGACGACCTGCTCCGGGATCTCCACGTGGCGCTCGGCCAGCTCGGAGATGTGGACCAGACCCTCGATGCCCTCGTCCACGCGGACGAACGCACCGAACGGAACCAGCTTCGTGACCTTACCGGGCACGACCTGGCCGATCTGGTGGGTGCGGGCGAACTGCTGCCACGGGTCTTCCTGGGTCGCCTTCAGCGACAGGGAGACACGCTCGCGGTCCATGTCGACGTCGAGAACCTCGACGGTGACCTCCTGGCCGACCTCGACAACCTCGGACGGGTGGTCGATGTGCTTCCAGGACAGCTCGGAGACGTGGACCAGACCGTCGACGCCACCCAGGTCCACGAAGGCACCGAAGTTGACGATCGAGGAGACGACGCCGGAGCGGACCTGACCCTTCTGGAGGGTCGTGAGGAACGTCTGGCGGACCTCGGACTGGGTCTGCTCGAGCCAGGCACGGCGGGACAGGACCACGTTGTTGCGGTTCTTGTCCAGCTCGATGATCTTGGCCTCGAGCTCCTTGCCGACGTACGGCTGAAGGTCGCGGACACGGCGCATCTCGACCAGGGAGGCCGGAAGGAAGCCACGGAGGCCGATGTCGAGGATGAGACCACCCTTGACGACCTCGATGACGGTACCGGTGACGATCCCGTCCTCTTCCTTGATCTTCTCGATGGTGCCCCAGGCACGCTCGTACTGGGCGCGCTTCTTCGAGAGGATCAGGCGGCCTTCCTTGTCCTCCTTCTGGAGGACCAGGGCCTCGATCTCGTCGCCCACGGCGACGACCTCGTTCGGGTCGACGTCGTGCTTGATCGAGAGCTCGCGGCTCGGGATGACACCTTCGGTCTTGTAACCGATGTCGAGCAGGACCTCGTCCCGGTCGACCTTCACGATGACGCCGTCGACGATGTCGCCGTCGTTGAAGTACTTGATCGTCTCGTCGATCGCGGCGAGGAAGGCTTCCTCGTTACCGATGTCGTTGACCGCTACCTGCGGGGTGGTGGCGGTGGTCTCGGTGCTGCTCGTCATGTGGGAAAGGGCTCCGGTACGGACATTGAAGTCGTAGGTACTGCTTACGCCGGGAGCCCGTTTCGCTCTGATGAAGCCGGACAGCCAAGGAAGCGCCACTTGAGCACCGGGTGCCCGGTGGCGCCTCGAGAACCGAGGGGACATACAACAGATGCGAGCGCAGCCTGCTAGGTCTGAGGTGCGCAGGCCCGCAGCGCAACTTGTAGCATACGGGGGCAGCCGGACAGGGTCAATGCGCGACAGCGCACCCCAGGGCGGATCGCCGCATTCCCGGCGGAAAAAACGTCCCAACTGGCCGCGCAGGCCTGGGCAACCCTTCCGTGAGACACCCCCGGCGGGTTGGACGGAAGAGTACGACGAGGGAGCCGATCATCCAAGAGTCGGAGACGGAACAGCACGGCGGGCCCGAGGGGTCCGAACCGGAGGCCACCCGGCGTGACGCCGGTGTGACGGAGAGCGCGCGGGCCAATCGGGGCTGGTGGGACCGGAACGCGGACGAGTACCAGGTCGAGCACGGCACGTTTCTCGGGGACGACCGCTTCGTGTGGGGCCCGGAGGGGCTGGACGAGGTGGAGGCCGAGCTGCTCGGCCCGCCGGAGGAGCTGAAGGACCGGGCGGTCCTGGAGATCGGCGCGGGTGCGGCGCAGTGCTCGCGCTGGCTGGCCGCGCAGGGCGCCCGCCCGGTGGCCCTGGACCTCTCGCACCGCCAGTTGCAGCACGCGCTGCGCATCGGCGGATCGTTTCCGCTCGTCTGCGCGGACGCGTCCGCGCTGCCCTTCGCGGACGGCACCTTCGACCTGGCCTGCTCGGCGTACGGGGCGCTGCCCTTCGTCGCCGACCCGCGGCTGGTGCTGCGCGAGGTGCGCCGGGTGCTGCGGCCGGGCGGCCGGTTCGTGTTCTCGGTGACGCACCCGATCCGGTGGGCCTTCCCGGACGAGCCGGGCCCCGAGGGTCTGTCGGTGGCCGCCTCCTACTTCGACCGCACGCCCTACGTCGAGCAGGACGAGCAGGGCCGCGCGGTCTACGTGGAGCACCACAGGACGGTCGGCGACCGGGTCCGGGACGTCGTGGCGTCCGGGTTCCGGCTGGTGGACCTGGTGGAGCCGGAGTGGCCGGCCTGGAACACCGCGGAGTGGGGCGGCTGGTCCCCGCTGCGCGGCCGGCTGATCCCGGGGACGGCGATCTTCGTGTGCGAGCGGGACTGACCGGCCTCTGCGGATCATCGGGGGCACACGCGCGTAGGGGCCGTTTCCGCCGTCGTACGACACTGGGGGCGTGATCCGTTACGACGCCCTGGACGCGCTGCCCGTGCGCTCCGCCCTGCCCGCCCTGACCGACGCCCTGGACGGCGCCGGCACCGCCGTGCTCGTGGCGCCGCCCGGCACCGGCAAGACGACGCTGGTGCCGCTGGTGCTGGCCGGGCTGGTCGGGGACGGTCCGGCGCGACGGGTCGTGGTGGCCGAGCCGCGGCGGATCGCGGCGCGTGCGGCGGCCCGGCGGATGGCGTGGCTGCTGGGCGAGCGGCCCGGCGAGAGCGTGGGCTTCACGGTGCGCGGGGAGCGGGTCGCCGGCCGGTGCACGCGCGTGGAGGTCGTGACGACCGGCGTGCTGCTCCAGCGGTTGCAGCGGGACCAGGAACTGGCCGGGGTGGACGTCGTCGTGCTCGACGAGTGCCACGAACGGCATCTGGACGCGGACACGGCGGCCGCCTTCCTGTGGGACGTACGGCAGGCGCTGCGGCCGGAGCTGCGTCTGGTGGCCGCGTCGGCGACCACGGACGCGGAGGGCTGGGCGCGGCTGCTCGGCGGGGCTCCGGTGGTGGAGGCGGCGGGGGTCGCCCATCCGGTGGAGGTGGTGTGGGCCCCGCCCGCCCGTCCGGTGCGGCCGCCGCACGGGATGCGCGTGGATCCGGCGCTGCTGGCCCATGTGGCGTCGGTGGTGCGGCGGGCGCTCGCGGAGCGGGACGGGGACGTGCTGTGCTTCCTGCCCGGGGTCGGGGAGATCGCGCGCGTGGCGGGACAGCTGGGCGGGCTGGGCGACGTCGACGTGCTCCAGGTGCACGGGCGGGCGCCGGCCGCCGTGCAGGACGCGGTGCTCGCACCCGGGGAGCGGCGCCGGGTGGTGCTGGCCACGTCGGTGGCGGAGTCGTCGCTGACCGTGCCGGGGGTGCGGGTGGTGGTCGACTCGGGGCTCGCGCGGGAGCCGCGGGTGGACCACGCGCGCGGGCTGAGCGGTCTGACGACGGTACGGGCGTCGCGGGCGGCCGGGCGGCAGCGGGCGGGCCGGGCCGGGCGTGAGGCGCCGGGGGCGGTGTACCGGTGCTGGTCGGAGGCCGAGGACGGGCGGCTGCCGGCGTTTCCGGCGCCGGAGATCAAGGTGGCCGATCTGACCGCGTTCGCCCTTCAGGCGGCGTGCTGGGGCGATCCGGACGCCTCGGGGCTGGCCCTGCTGGATCCACCGCCGGGCGGGGCGATGGCGGCGGCGCGCGCCGCGCTGGCGGCGGTGGGGGCGGTGGACTCCGCCGGACGGGCCACGGAGGTCGGGGGGCGGTTGGCCCGGCTGGGGGTGCACCCTCGGCTCGGGCGGGCGCTGCTCGACACCTCCGGCGCGGGTGCCGAGGTGGTCGCCCTGCTCTCCGAGGAAGTGCCCCGGGAGTACGGCGATGATCTCGCGGGGGCCCTGCGGCGGGCGCGGCGTGGGGGTGACGCGTACGCGGAGCGCTGGGCCGCTGAGGTGCGGCGGCTGCGGGCCCTGTCGAGGGAGCTTTCCCACCCGGCGGAGCCTTCCCATCCGGTCGGGCTTTCCCACTCGCCCACGCGGGACCGTCGGCGGGACGGCGCCGGCCCGGCCGGAGCCGTCGGGGTGGCGGGTGGTGGTGAGGAGCGGCTTGTCGGAGTCGTGGCTGCGCTGGCCTTTCCCGAGCGGGTCGCCAGGCTCGACGGAGGGTCGTACCTCATGGTGTCCGGGACACGGGCCGAGCCGGTGGACGGGTCGGCGTTGCGCGGGGCGCCCTGGATCGTCGTCGCCGTCGCCGACCGGCCCGCCGGGAAAGGCCACGCGCGCGTGCGGATCGGCGCCGCGGTGTCCGAGGACGTCGCCCGGGCCGCGGCCGGGGCGCTGCTGACGGAGCGGGACGAGGTGCACTGGGCCGACGGGGACGTCGTGGCCCGGCGCGTCGAACGGCTGGGCGCCGTGGAGCTGGCCGTACGCCCCCTGAAGGAGGTCGAGCCCGGTCTGGTGCGCGCCGCTCTGCTGGACGGGCTCCGGCAGGACGGGCTCGGGCTGTTGCGCTGGGCGCCGGAGGCGGTCGGGCTGCGGCAGCGGCTGGCGTTTCTGCACCGGCATCTCGGTGCGCCCTGGCCGGACGTGTCGGACGAGGCGCTGCACGCGCGCGTGGACGAGTGGCTGGAGCCGGAGCTGGGCCGGGCCCGGCGGCGGGCCGATCTCGGGCGGATCGACGCCGGGCAGGGGCTGGCGCGGCTGCTTCCGTGGGCGAGCGGGGACGCCGCGCGGCTGGAGGAGCTGGCGCCCGAACGGATCGCCGTACCGAGCGGGTCCAGGATCCGGATCGACTACGCGGACCCCGAGCGCCCGGTGCTCGCGGTGAAGCTCCAGGAGATGTTCGGCCTGGAGGAGACGCCGGTCGTCGCGGGTGTGCCGCTGCTCGTGCACCTGCTCTCGCCCGCCGGGCGGCCGGTCGCCGTGACGGCCGATCTCGCGTCCTTCTGGAAGGACGGTTACAAGGGCGTACGGGCGGAGCTGCGCGGCCGGTATCCCAAGCACCCTTGGCCGGAGGACCCGGCGACCGCGGAACCCACGCGGCACACCAACGCGCGGCTCAGGCGCTGACCGGTTCGGCTTCCGCGCGCGGTGCGGAGTCCGCCGGGTCCCGGGGGCGCCGGCCGCGTGCCTCCAGGTAGAGGGACAGGGACAACAGCAGCAGGCCGAGGAGCAGCGAGCCCCGGGGGACGTACGCGGTGAGCGTCAGGACGAGGGTGCGGTTGTGCCTGACCAGCGCGACCGTGTGCTCGATGTAGTCCTCGCGCATCTTCACGTGCCCGGCGAACGCGGTGACCCGGTCCCGGCCGCCGAGCAGGGTGCCGCCGCGCAGCTCCTCCCGGTGGATCTCCTCGCCGTAGACGGGCGCCCCGGTGACCGGCTCGACCCAGAACCGGCGGACGGTGGTGTACCAGCGGGTGGTGCCCGTCCTCGCCACCGACTCGGGGGTGATGCCCTGCACGGGCATGGCCTTCGGGAAGGGCACCTTGGTCCAGGGGACGGTCTGCTCGAAGACGTAGACGGTCAGTCCGCGGAAGGTCCGGGTGCCCTCGTAGTGGATGGGGCGGGTGGTGCGGGTCTGCGCGTCGAAGTACTCGTAGTCCCGTTTCCGGGTGAGGAAGGGCCATTTGAACTCGATGCCGTCCCGCCTGACCGGGTCGCCGTCGACCATCTCGCCGGTGGCGTGCACCGGGTCCTGGCTGTGGGCGTCGAAGATGTAGCGCTCGGGTATCCGGGAGACCATCCTGCCGTCGGGGCCCTGGACGTAGGAGAGGCCGTCCCAGACGACGACCGGCCGGCCCGCCGCCTTCCCGATCCTGCGCGCGGCCGCCGTGTCGCCCTTGAGGGTCTGCACGATGGTGACCTTGGAGACCTTCTTCGCGCGCATGGTGCCGTAGTCGAGCAGGGTGGCGTCCTTCGCCTCCAGGACCATGTCCTGGTACTGGTTCGCGGGGATCCTGGCCAGGCGCGGGAAGGCGTACCAGCGCAGCAGCGGGGACAGCGCCGCGCAGAACACGGCACAGGCGAGCAGGACCAGGCTGGCCTTGCGGCGCATTCCGGCCTCCCTCCCGGACGGGCCCGGTCACGGGTGCGCGGGCACGGTCGTCAGCAGCGGCTTGGGGGATGTGGGGCCCGTCGGCGCGCCCGTCGCGCAGATCGTGAGGACCAGGGCGAACGCGAGGGCGAGACCGGTCGCGGCGGCGATGAGGGCGCGCATGCGGGGCCTCCCGGCGGAGCGTTCCTGATGGTGTGTCAGATCCGGCACCGTAGCAACGGGCGGGCGAGATGAGAACAGCGCTGCACGCACGAGCGAGGGCGCCCTCCCCGCCGGTGCGGAGAGGGCGCCCTGGAGCCGCCGGTCAGGACGAGGCGGAGGGAGACGGGGACGCGGTCGGAGTCGGAGTCGGGCTCGGGCTCGGGCTCGGGCTCGCCGAGGTGTCGTCCGCGGAGACCTTCAGCTCGACGGTGAGCGTGCCGCCGCCGGGGGTGGTGATGCGGAGCAGGAAGGTGCCGGTGGTGTCGTCCGCGTACAGCTTCGGCAGGGTCAGCAGGCCCTTGGCGTCGGTCGTCAGGCCGGTCAGGGTGCGAACGGGCTTGCCGTGGGCGTCCTTGAAGTACGGGCCCTTGTCGTTCTCCGTGGGGTCGTCGGTGGACTTGATCAGGGTGGCGGTGGCCGCCACCCGGTCCGCGACGGCGCCCTTGTACGTCGCCTTCACCTGGACCTGGTCGGCGAACTCGCCGCCCGGGGTGCAGGTCAGGTCGGTGTCGCTGGTGCGGGCCAGGGTGTCGGCGACCCGCTCGGTGACGGTGGCGGTGTAGGCGACGCCCCTGACCGCGCGGCCCACGACGGTGGCGACGACCTTGAAGTCGCCGGTCTTCCGGCCCGCTTGGAGCGCCGGAGCCTTGGCCACCCCGTGGGCGTCGGTGACAACCGTGGCGACGGTCTCGCCGCCGGTGAAGGTCGCGTCCGTGTCCCCGGCGATGGTGAACCTGACCCTGACCTTGCCGACGGACGCGCCGGCCTTGGTCTCGGCACGGGTGGCGATCTGCTCGGTGAAGGCGTCGCCGGTCCGCGCGGTGAGCTTGCCGGTGCCCGCGTCCGTCAGGTGGTCCACCGTGTCGGTGGGGGTCTGCGGGGGCGTCGGGACCGGCTTCGGGTCCGGCTTGGGATCCGGCTTCGGGTCCGGCGCCGGCTTCGGGTCCGGCTTGGGATGCGGCTTGGGGGCCGGCTTCCCGCCGTGCGGCTCCGAGGACTTCGGGGACTTCGTGTGCGGGGTGCCGCTGCCGCTGTCGCTGCGGTGGGACGGGACGTCGCCGGTGCCGTCGGGCACGGAGTGGGTGCCCTTGCGGTAGTACTCCATCCACGACAGGACGGTGTTCAGGTAGTCCTGCGAGTTGTTGTAGCTGAGGATCGCGCTGTGCAGGCCGGCCGTGCTGGACAGGTCCCAGTCGTTGCGGCACAGGTAGTGGCCGGCGGCGAGGGCGGCGTCGTAGACGTTGTTGGGGTCCTTCTTGCCGTCACCGTTGCCGTCGCGGCCGGCCCAGGCCCAGGTGGACGGGATGAACTGCATGGGGCCGATGGCCTGGTCGTACTGGCTGTTGCCGTCGTACGCGCCGTGGTCGGTGTCCTTGATGAGCGCGAAGCCGTTGCCGTCGAGCACCGGGCCGAGGATCGGGCGGAGCGTCGTGCCGTCGGCGTCCACGCGCCCGCCGCGCGCCTGGCCCGACTCCACCTGGCCGATCGCGGCGAGGAGTTGCCAGGGCAGGTTGCAGCCGGGCTTGGCGGTGCGCAGTTCGGCCTCCGCCTTCTTGTACGCGTCGAGGACCGTGGCCGGGATGCCCGCCTCGCCGGTTCCGGTGCCGTGAGGCAGGCCGGTGGTCGGCGAGGGGCTCGGCTTGGGGCTGTGCAGCGGGGGGAGGTCCGTGTAGTACGGCGAGTTGCCGGTGGCGTTGTCGTCGGAGGTCCGGTCCGGTACCGGGGTGGAGGCGCCGGCGGTCGTCTGTCTGCCGTGGTCCTCGCCGGTCGCTCCCGGAGCCTGGGACGCGGAGAGAGCCGCTACCGCCGCCGCGGCCACCGCTGTGGTCGCCGCTCCCTTGCGCAGCCGCCTGCCGAAGTGCGCCGCCATAGAGTGAACCCCTCCCGTGGACGTCCGTGCGTCCGTCTTCCGCCTGTCTGCCTCGCTCTGGTGTGACGGTTGACGTGGTGCTGTGGTTGCCCCTGTTTCCGTGCCTCCCGCGGGGGCCCAGGTGACCCTACGACAACTTGGTTGACACGGACAGCCATTCCTGCCCGATTTTCACCAGTTGGCCAACTTGTCGTTGCCATGCGTGTGTGGACCGCCGTCCCATATGCCGGACGGCCCGATGATCAACGGTTGGGGGCGCGGGGCGCGTTGGCGGGCGGGGTGCTTCCGTGCGCCGGCGCGGGGTCAGGCTCCGGGGTCCGGTTCCGACGGCCGGGCAGCGGCCGGCCGCTCGCCGAGCGACGCGACGAAGACGGTCACGGTGGGCCGGGGGCGGGAGCGCGGGACGAGCGTGAGGGCGAGCGCGAGATAGCCGCGGGCCAGGTCGGCCCACTGCTGCCAGTCGGGTCTGCGAACCGCGCGGAGGGGGCGGCGCAGACCGGCGGCGGCCCGGCGGACGGTCGCGGCGCGGTCGGCCGGGATGCGGGCGGTGCTCGCGTCGGCCGCGAGGGCCGCCACCGGCGAGGCCGGCAGGGCCCACGCCGAGGCGGTGTCCGCCCAGGCCCGGGTGACTGCCTTGGGCGTCCGGCGGTGGAGCATGCGTATACCCATGCCCGCAGTGTTGCGGCTGCGGACGCCCCGGGGCGTTTTGACGGGGGCCACGTGAGTGAAGCCCCCTCCGCGGGTCCGGCCGGTTGGGAGGCGGGGGTGGCAGTCCGGGCGGTTGTGTGGTGCGGGTAGGGGTCCGGCCGGTTGTGGGGTGCGGGCGGGGCTCGGCGGGGGGCTCGGCGGGGGGCTTGCCCACGCACCAAAGGGCCCCGCGCGGGGGCCGGGGCCCGGGGGTGGAGGCGGGGCCCGCACCCCCGGGCTGAGGCGCCGCAGGTCAGTGTGCGGCGGACTCCCAGTCCGGGCCCACGCCGACCGAGACGTCCAAGGGGGCCCTGAGCTGGACCGCGTTCGCCATTTCGCGGCGGACGATCTCCTCCGCGGCCGCCCGCTCGCCGGGGGCGATCTCCAGCACGATTTCGTCGTGGACCTGGAGGAGCATGCGGGACTTCAGGTCCGCCGCCCGCAGGGCGCTGTCCACCTTGAGCATGGCGATCTTGACGATGTCCGCCGCCGTGCCCTGGATGGGCGCGTTGAGGGCCATGCGCTCGGCCGCCTCCCGCCGCTGGCGGTTGTCGCTGTTGAGGTCGGGGAGGTACCGGCGGCGGCCGAAGAGCGTCGCCGTGTAGCCCGTGGCCCGGGCCTCGTCGACCGCCCGGCGCAGGTAGTCGCGGACCCCGCCGAAGCGCTCGAAGTAGGCGTCCATCAGGGCGCGGGCCTCCGCCGCCTCGATGTTCAGCTGCTGGGAGAGGCCGAAGGCGGACAGGCCGTACGCCAGACCGTACGACATCGCCTTGATCTTGCGGCGCATCTCCGCGTCGACCGCGGCCGGCTCGACGCCGAACACCTGGGAGGCGGCCGTGGTGTGCAGGTCCTCGCCGGAGGTGAACGCCCGGATCAGGCCCTCGTCCTCGGAGAGGTGGGCCATCACGCGCAGCTCGATCTGGCTGTAGTCGGCCGTCATCAGGGACTCGAAGCCCTCGCCGACCACGAAGCCCCGGCGGATCGCCCGGCCCTCGTCCGTGCGGACCGGGATGTTCTGGAGGTTCGGGTCCGTGGAGGAGAGACGGCCGGTCGCGGCCACCGTCTGGTTGAAGGTGGTGTGGATACGGCCGTCGCCCGCGATGGTCTTGATCAGGCCCTCGACGG
The DNA here is from genome assembly GCF_042672505.1 of Streptomyces sp. NPDC127190. Lineage (NCBI taxonomy): Bacteria > Bacillati > Actinomycetota > Actinomycetes > Kitasatosporales > Streptomycetaceae > Streptomyces > Streptomyces sp. NPDC127190. Next base: position 18,656 of record NZ_JBHXVE010000009.1, on the reverse strand, counting down.
TGACCCGCAGCTTCGCCTGCTCACGGTGCCGGAGCATGATCACCGGCAGCTCGTTGTCGGTCTGGGTGGCGAGCCAGGCCAGGGCGTCGGCGTCGGTGGTGTAGCCGGTCTTGGTCTTCTTCGTCCTGGGCAGGGCCAGCTCGCCGAAGAGGACCTCCTGGAGCTGCTTGGGCGAGCCCAGGTTGAACTCGTGGCCGGCGGCCGCGTGGGCCTCCTTCACGGCCTGCTGCACGGCGCCCGCGAACATCTGCTCCATCGCCTCGAGGTGCGCGCGGTCGGCCGCGATGCCGTGCCGCTCCATGCGGGCGAGCAGCGCGGAGCTGGGCAGCTCCATGTCCCGCAGGAGGTCCGCGGCGCCCACCTCCTCCAGACGGGCCTCGAAGGCCTCGCCGAGGTCCAGCACCGCGCGGGCCTGGATCATCAGGGCCTCGGCCTCCGCGCCCTCGTCCGTGCCGAAGGCGAGCTGGCCGTCGGCCGCGGCGGCCGGGGCCAGCTCGCGGTGCAGGTACTCCAGGGAGAGCGCGTCCAGGTCGAAGGAGCGGCGGCCCGGCTTGACCAGGTACGCGGCGAGCGCGGTGTCCATGGTCACGCCCTCGACGCTCCAGCCGTGCTCGGCGAAGACGCGCATGGCGCCCTTGGCGTTGTGGAACACCTTGGCGCGGCCGGCGTCGGCCAGCCAGGCGGCGAACGCGTTCTCGTCGGTCTGGTCCAGCTCGGCGGGGTCGAACCAGGCGGCCGCTCCCCCGGCCGCGGCGAGCGCGACCTCGGCGACCGAGCCGGCGCCCAGCGCCCAGGTGTCCACGGTGGCGACGCCCAGGGTGCCGGTGCCGTGCTCGGCGAGCCAGCCGGCCAGCTCGCCGCTGCCGAGGATCGCGCCGTCCAGCTCGATGCCGTCGGCGGCGACCGGGGTGGTCTCCGCCTCCTCGGAGCTGGGGTCGACCGCGAAGAGGCGCTCGCGCAGCGACGGGTTGCGGATCTCCAGGGTGTCCAGGATCATCGCGACGGCCTTGCGGTCGTACGGCGCCCGCTCCAGGTCGGCGACGGTCTTGGGCAGCTCGACCTGGCGCTCCAGCTCGGTGAGGACGCGGTTGAGCTTGACGGCCTCCAGGTGGTCGCGGAGGTTCTGCCCGGCCTTGCCCTTGACCTCGTCGACCCGCTCGACCAGCTCCGCGAAGGACCCGAACTGGTTGATCCACTTCGCGGCGGTCTTCTCGCCGACGCCGGGGATGCCCGGCAGGTTGTCGGACGGGTCGCCGCGCAGCGCCGCGAAGTCCGGGTACTGGGCGGGCGTCAAGCCGTACTTCTCGAAAACCTTCTCCGGGGTGAACCGGGTCAGCTCCGAGACGCCCTTGGTCGGGTACAGCACGGTGATGTGGTCGGTGACCAGCTGGAAGGAGTCGCGGTCACCGGTGACGATCAGCACCTCGAAGCCCGCGGCCTCGGCCTGGGTGGCGAGGGTGGCGATGACGTCGTCCGCCTCGAAGCCGTCGACGGCGAAGCGCGGCGCGTGCATGGCGTCCAGCAGCTCGCCGATCAGCTCGACCTGGCCCTTGAACTCGTCCGGGGTCTTGGAGCGGTTCGCCTTGTACTCGGTGAAGCGCTCGGAGCGCCAGGTCTTGCGGGAGACGTCGAAGGCCACCGCGAAGTGCGTGGGCTCCTCGTCACGCAGGGTGTTGGCCAGCATCGACGCGAAGCCGTAGATCGCGTTCGTCGGCTGGCCGGTCGCGGTCGTGAAGTTCTCCGCGGGCAGCGCGAAGAACGCGCGGTAGGCCAGCGAGTGCCCGTCCATGAGCATCAGCCGGGGACGGGTGCCGCCGGGGGTCTTGTCGGTCTGCTTCGGTGCTGTCTCTGCCACGTCCCCGATCCTGCCACGCCGCACTGACAGTCCGGGCCGCTCGGCTCCGGCGGCTGTGAGGGGCGCCACAGGACCGGCGGACCGGCGGCGGCCCGGAGCGCGAGTCCACCGGTGCGGCGGGCAAGGGTTCCGGTCCCCGCACGCCCGCCCGGGCCCGTTGTCGGTGCCTCGTGGGAGGATCGTCGGCGTACTTCTCACACCCAGCCGAAGGGGAGCGGGCGATGGCGACGAAGCCGCCCAAGGGAGACCCGGTTCAGGACGCGCCGCAGGTCGCGGAGCCGAAGCATGCGGCCGCCGGGCTGCCGGCCATCGGGCACACCCTGCGCATCGCCCAGCGGCAGATGGGTGTGAAGCGCACCGCGCTGACGCTGCTGCGCGTGAACCAGAAGGACGGCTTCGACTGCCCGGGCTGCGCCTGGCCGGAGCCGGACCACCGGCACAAGGCGGAGTTCTGCGAGAACGGCGCGAAGGCGGTGGCCGAGGAGGCCACCCTGCGCCGGGTCACCCCCGAGTTCTTCGCCGCGCACCCCGTCGCCGACCTGGCCGGCCGGAGCGGGTACTGGCTGGGGCAGCAGGGCCGGCTGACCCACCCCATGTATCTGCCCGAGGGCGGGGAGCACTACGAGCCCGTCACCTGGGAGCGTGCCTTCGACATCATCGCCGAGGAGATCGCCGCCCTCGGCTCCCCCGACGAGGCCGTCTTCTACACCTCGGGCCGCACCAGCAACGAGGCGGCGTTCCTGTACCAGCTCTTCGCGCGCGAGCTGGGCACGAACAACCTGCCGGACTGCTCGAACATGTGCCACGAGTCGTCCGGCTCGGCGCTGAGCGAGACCATCGGCATCGGCAAGGGCAGTGTCCTGCTGGAGGACCTGTACAAGGCCGACCTGATCATCGTCGCCGGCCAGAACCCGGGCACCAACCATCCGCGCATGCTGTCGGCGCTGGAGAAGGCCAAGGCGAACGGGGCGCGGATCATCAGCGTCAACCCGCTGCCCGAGGCGGGCCTGGAGCGGTTCAAGAACCCGCAGACCCCGCAGGGACTCCTCACGGGTGCCGCGCTCACCGATCTGTTCCTCCAGATCCGCATCGGCGGCGACCAGGCCCTCTTCCGGCTCCTCAACAAGCTGGTGCTGGAGACGGAGGGCGCGGTCGACGAGGAGTTCGTCCGCGACCACACCCATGGCTTCGAGGAGTTCGCCGAGGCGGCCCGGGCCGCCGACTGGGACGAGACGCTGACCGCGACCGGCCTCACCCGCGCGGAGATCGAGCGGGCGCTCGCCATGGTGCTCGCCTCGAAGCGGACCATCGTCTGCTGGGCGATGGGGCTCACCCAGCACAAGCACGCCGTGCCGACCATCCGCGAGGTGGTCAACTTCCTGCTGCTGCGCGGCAACATCGGCCGTCCGGGTGCCGGTGTGTGCCCAGTGCGCGGCCACTCGAACGTGCAGGGCGACCGCACGATGGGCATCTTCGAGCGGCCCGCGCCGGCCTTCCTGGACGCGCTGGAGAAGGAGTTCGGGTTCGCCCCGCCGCGCGAGCACGGTTTCGACGTGGTCCGGGCGATCCGCGCGCTGCGCGACGGCACGGCGAAGGTGTTCTTCGCGATGGGCGGCAACTTCGTCGCGGCCTCCCCCGACACGGAGGTCACCGAGGCCGCGATGCGGCGCGCGCGGCTGACGGTTCATGTGTCGACCAAGCTGAACCGCTCGCACGTCGTCACGGGCGCGCGTGCGCTGATTCTGCCCACGCTGGGGCGCACCGAGCGGGATGTGCAGGCCGGCGGCGAGCAGTTCGTGACGGTCGAGGACTCCATGGGCATGGTGCACGCCTCGCGCGGCCGGCTGGCGCCGGCGGGTCCGCGGCTGCTGTCCGAGCCGGCGATCGTGTGCCGGATGGCCCGCCGGGTGCTGGGCGAGCGGAGTGTGGTGCCGTGGGAGGAGTTCGAGAAGGACTACGCGGCGATCCGCGACCGCATCGCGCGGGTGATCCCCGGTTTCGAGGACTTCAACGCGCGCGTGGCCCGGCCCGGCGGCTTCACGCTGCCGCACGCCCCGCGCGACGAGCGCCGTTTCCCGACGGCGACCGGCAAGGCCAACTTCACGGCAGCGCCGGTGGAGTTCCCCGAACTGCCCGCGGGGCGGCTGCTGTTGCAGACGCTGCGCTCGCACGACCAGTACAACACCACGATCTACGGGCTCGACGACCGCTACCGGGGCATCAGCAACGGCCGCCGGGTGGTGCTGGTGAACCCGGAGGACGCGCGGGCGCTCGGGGTCGCCGAGGGGGCGTACGTCGACCTGGTGAGCGAGTGGCGGGACGGGGTGGAGCGGCGTGCGCCCGGTTTCCGGGTCGTGCTCTATCCGACGGCCCGGGGATGCGCGGCGGCGTACTACCCCGAGACCAATGTCCTGGTGCCGCTGGACGCGACCGCCGACACCAGCAACACCCCGGCCAGCAAGTCCGTCGTCGTACGCCTGGAGGCGCGCACGGAGGACGGCCGCGAGGCACGTGCGGAGGACGGCCAGGCGCGCGCGGAGGGCCGTCTGGAACAATCAGCGACCGACTGAGCGTTTGCTCAGCGCCGCGATGTGAGAGCCGTACGACGAACGGAGCAGGGCCGATGGGTGAGCAGCAGCAGGTGAAGTTCCCGCAGGAGGTCCTCGAGGAGTACGCCGCGCTCGGCGTCGACCTCCCGGCCCTGTTCTCGGCCGGGCACCTGGGCACCCGGATGGGTGTGCAGATCCTGGAGGCCTCGGCGGAGAAGGTCGTCGGGACCATGCCGGTAGAGGGCAACACCCAGCCGTACGGCCTGCTGCACGGCGGCGCCTCCGCGGTGCTGGCGGAGACCCTGGGGTCGGTCGGCTCGATGCTGCACGGCGGCAGCTCCAAGATCGCGGTCGGTGTGGATCTCAACTGCACGCACCACCGCGGGGTCCGCTCGGGCCTGGTGACCGGCGTGGCCACGCCCGTGCACCGGGGCCGGTCCACGGCGACGTACGAGATCGTGATCAGCGACGAGGAGGGCCGCCGGGTGTGCACGGCCCGGCTGACCTGCCTGTTGCGGGATGTGCGTCCGCAGGACGGCGACCGGGCGAGCGCCTCGGCCTGACCCCCGCCGCACCCCGCCGCACGGGCCCGGTACCGCTCCCCAACAGGAGCCGGACCGGGCCCTTTTGGCTGGGGAATTTCTCTTTTCCGGGTGTAACACTCCGTAACGTGCGTGCAATACACACGGCCTTCTCCTCTGCAAAGATGCGCCCTTATGGATCTTTCTGGAGCGCGCGGAAATTCCGCCAAACCGGCCGAGACCTTCCTGGCCGGAAGTCAGGCGTCCACGTCGTCATAACAAGAAAGTCACAAGGAAGCGCACGGCGCTGCCCAGGTCTCCACACCGGGCTTAGAGTCACGGCCAGTCACCGCTCCAACGGGAGTTCGGTACCGGCGCGGCACCCGCTGACCCTTCAGGGGACTGGTGTGCCTGCGGAAAGGATCGATTGTGCGACAGCGTTCTCTGGTGATTCTTACCTCCGTGCTGACCACCGGAGCTCTGACTCTCACCGCCTGCGGCTCCCGCAACAGCGACGGCAAAGGCAGCGGCGACAACGGCAACGTGACGGTGACGATCGGCGTCGACGCCCCGCTGACCGGCCAGAACTCCGCCACGGGCCTCGGCATCCAGTACGGCGCGCAGATCGCCGTGGACGACGCCAACAAGAACAAGACCGTCCCCGGCGTCACCTTCAAGATCAAGGCCCTGGACGACAAGGCAATCCCGGCCACCGGCCAGCAGAACGCCACCCAGCTCGTCTCCGACAAGAGCGTCCTCGGCGTGGTCGGCCCGCTCAACTCCGGTGTGGCCACGCAGATGCAGCAGGTCTTCGCCACCGCCAACCTGGTGCAGATCTCCCCGTCCAACACCGCCCCGGAGCTGACCCAGGGCAAGGACTGGCAGACCAAGAAGTCCCGTCCGTTCAAGACGTACTTCCGCACCGCGACCACCGACGCCCTCCAGGGTGCGTTCGCCGCGGACTACGCCTTCAACGGCCTGCACAAGAAGAAGGCGTTCGTCGTCGACGACAAGCAGACCTACGGCGCCGGCCTCTCCAAGATCTTCAAGGAGCAGTTCGCCAAGCAGGGCGGCAAGGTCATCGGCACCGACCACGTCAGCGTCGGCGACCGCGACTTCTCCACCCTGGTCACCAAGATCAAGAACTCGGGTGCCGACCTGCTGTACTACGGCGGCCAGTACGACGAGTCCCAGGTGCTGACCAAGCAGCTCAAGGACGCCGGGGCCAAGATCCCGCTGTTCGGCGGCGACGGCATGTTCACCCCGACCTACATCAAGACCGCCGGCAAGGCCGCGGAGGGCGACCTGGTCACCTCCATCGGTGTCCCGGTCGACACCCTGCCCGCCGCCAAGGACTTCGTCAGCGCCTACAAGGCCAAGAAGTACCCCGGTGACTACGGCACCTACGGCTCGTACGCCTACGACGCCACCACCGCCATCATCAAGGCCGTCGGCCAGGTCGCGAAGGACGGCAAGCTCCCGGACGACGCCCGCTCGAAGGTCGTCGACGCCGTCCAGAACACCTCCTTCGACGGCATCTCCGGCAAGATCTCGTTCGACCAGTTCGGCGACACCACGAACAAGCAGCTGACCGTCTACCAGGTCACCAACGGGGAGTGGAAGTCCGTCAAGAGCGGCCTGGCCAACCCGAAGTAACGGGTCCGGCCGACCGAGGCACCGACGGCACCACCGCACCACCAGGGCCGCGCGGCACTGACCACCGTCACCGCGCGGCCCGTCCGTTCCCTTCCCCTTGACTCTCCCCACCACATGGAGGCCATGCGGTGAACACCCTGCCGCAGCAGCTGGCCAACGGGCTGTTCCTCGGCTCGATGTACGGGCTGATCGCCATCGGCTACACGATGGTGTACGGCATCGTCCAGCTCATCAACTTCGCCCACGGCGAGATCTTCATGACGGGCGGCTTCGGCGCCCTCACGGTCTATCTCGCCCTGCCCGACGGCATATCCATGTGGATAGCCCTGCCCGCGATGCTCCTCGGCGGCGCGCTGATCGCCGTACTGATCGCCGTGGGCGCCGAGCGCTTCGCCTACCGGCCGCTGCGGGGCGCGCCACGGCTCGCCCCGCTGATCACGGCCATCGGCCTCTCGCTCGCCCTCCAGCAGCTCGTGTTCAACCTCTACCCGAACGCGAAGACCGCCCGGGTGTTCCCGCAGCTGCCGTTCGGGCCGTACCACCTCGGCTCGGTCACGGTGCAGAGCGGTGACGTCTTCCTGATCATCGCCGCGCCGGTCTGCATGGCGATCCTCGCCTTCTTCGTCCGCCTCTCCCGCACCGGCCGCGCCATGCAGGCCACCGCGCAGGACCCGGACACCGCGCAGCTGATGGGCATCGACACCAACCGCATCATCGTGATCGCGTTCGCCATCGGCGGCCTGTTCGCGGCGGTCGCGGGCACGGCGTACGGCCTCAAGTACGGCTCGGTCTCCTACGACATGGGCTTCCTCGCCGGCCTCAAGGCCTTCACCGCGGCGGTCCTCGGCGGCATCGGCAACATCTACGGCGCCATGCTCGGCGGTCTCGTGCTCGGTCTCGCCGAGGCCATGGCCACCGCCTACATCTCCGACGTCCCGGGCATGCACCAGCTGGGCGGCATGAGCTGGGCCCCGGTGTGGGCCTTCGTCCTCCTGATTCTCGTACTCCTCTTCAGGCCACAGGGCCTGCTCGGCGAACGCGTCGCGGACAGGGCGTGAGCAGCATGACCGACACCACCACCCAGGCCCCCGCCGAGCGCGGTCCGATACCGCTGCCGCCCCTGGCCGCCCGGCTGCTGATCACGGCCGGCGCCGTCGGCACCATCGCCAGCACCTTCCTCAGCTGGACCTGGACGCCCGACTTCCCCGGCGACCTGACCATCTACGGCTATCCGGCCGGTCTGCAAATCCTGGCCCTGGTCGCCGGCGCGCTGACCCTGCTGTACGGGCTCACCCTGTGGAACGTGAAGGGGCTGGGCTGGCTCAACCCCTCGGGCGCCACCACCCCCGTCGTCCTGACCAGCCTCTCCGCGTTCGCGGTCTGCTGGTTCACCGGCCTCGCCATCGCCGTCGACCTCGGCGGTCTGGTCAACCTGGAGCCGGGCGGCTTCGTGGCCATGGCGGCCTCCGCGCTCCCGCTCATCGGCGCCCTCGCCCTGCCCCACCCGGCGCCGGGCACCGGCATCAAGGGCTATCTCACCAAGCCCGACCAGCCGCACCACGGCAGCCTGTCGCCGCTCGCGGAGCGCGCCGCCGTCACCGTCGGCACCGCCCTCGGCCTGGTGGTCTTCACCTACGGCATCGGCATCAACGACGACGACAGCGAGACCTTCATCGGCTTCCTGCTGGTCCTGGTGTTCGCCGCCTGGGGCCTGGTGCACGCGGGTCTCCTCGACCGCTACGCGGCCATGTCCGCCCGGCACCGGAGCTTCGCCACCACGCTCGCCTTCGTGGCCGCCGTGATCTTCCCGTTCACCCAGAGCGACGACCACAACGCCAACATCGGCGTGAACATCCTGATCTTCGCCACCGTGGCCCTCGGCCTGAACATCGTCGTCGGTCTCACCGGTCTGCTCGACCTCGGCTACGTCGCCTTCCTCGGCGTCGGCGCCTACGCGGCCGCGCTGGTCTCGGGCTCCGAGTACTCGCCGTTCGACGTCCACTTCCCCTTCTGGGCCGCCGCGCTCACCGGCATGGCCGCCTCGCTGGTCTTCGGTGTGCTGATCGGCGGTCCCACGCTGCGGCTGCGCGGCGACTACCTGGCCATCGTGACCCTGGGCTTCGGAGAGATCTTCCGGATCACCGTCAACAGCCTGGACGGCGACTCCGGACCGAACGTCACCCGCGGCCCCAACGGCATCACCCAGATCCCCGACATCAACATCTTCGGGTTCAACCTGGGCGACGCCCACCAGATCGGCTCGTTCACGCTCGGCCGGTTCGCCAACTACCTGTTCCTGATGCTGATCATCACGGCCGTCGTCGTGCTCGTCTTCACCCGCGCCGCCGACTCCCGGATCGGCCGGTCCTGGATCGCCATCCGCGAGGACGAGACCGCCGCCACCGCCATGGGCATCAACGGTTTCCGCGTCAAGCTCATCGCCTTCGCCCTCGGCGCCTCCCTCGCGGGTCTCGCCGGAACCGTGATGGCCCACGTGAACTACAGCGTCAACCCGCAGCCCTACCAGTTCGCCGGTGCCGCCCCGCCCAACTCGGCGTTCCTGCTGGCCGCCGTCGTCCTCGGCGGCATGGGCACCGTCAGCGGCCCGCTGCTCGGCGCCAGCCTGCTCTATCTGATCCCGGAGAAGCTCCAGTTCATGCAGAACTACGAGCTGCTGGCCTTCGGTGTCGCGCTGATCCTGCTCATGCGGTTCCGGCCGGAGGGCATCATCGCCAACCGCCGCCGTCAGCTGGAGTTCCACGAGACCGGCCAGCTCGACGTACCCCAGCAGGCGACGCTGTCCGACGAAGCGGCCGTCACCAAGGCAGGGGCGTGAGGAACCATGACGACACCTGTACTCGAAGCCCGTGACGTCACCATGCGGTTCGGCGGCCTGACCGCCGTCCGGTCCGTCGACTTCACGGTCAACAGCGGCGAGATCGTCGGCCTGATCGGCCCCAACGGCGCCGGCAAGACGACGTTCTTCAACTGCCTCACCGGTCTGTACGTCCCCACCGAGGGCACGGTCGCCTACCAGGGCAAGGTGCTGCCGCCCAAGCCGCACCTGGTGACGCAGGCGGGCATCGCCCGTACCTTCCAGAACATCCGGCTCTTCGCCAACATGACGGTTCTGGAGAACGTCCTCGTGGGCCGCCACACCCGCACCAAGGAGGGGCTGTGGTCGGCGCTGCTGCGCGGCCCCGGCTTCCGCAAGGCGGAGAAGGAGTCCGAGGCGAAGGCCATGGAACTCCTGGAGTTCGTCGGCCTGGCCGGCAAGCGCGAGCACCTCGCCCGCAACCTGCCCTACGGCGAGCAGCGCAAGCTGGAGATCGCCCGGGCGCTGGCCAGCGAGCCGGGGCTGCTGCTGCTCGACGAGCCGACGGCCGGCATGAACCCGCAGGAGACCCGGGCCACCGAGGAACTGGTCTTCGCCATCCGGGACAAGGGCATCGCCGTCCTCGTCATCGAGCACGACATGCGCTTCATCTTCAACCTGTGCGACCGGGTCGCCGTCCTCGTCCAGGGCGAGAAGCTGGTCGAGGGCACCTCGGACGTCGTCCAGGCCGACGAGCGGGTCGTCGCCGCCTACCTGGGCGAACCGTTCGAGGGCGACCCGGGTACGGCGGAGGCCGCCGAGGTCGAGGCCGCGGAGGCCGACGCCGCCACGGAGAGCACGAGCACCACCGAGGGAGAGGCCCCGTGACCGCACTGCTCGAGGTCGAGGACCTCAGGGTCGCCTACGGCAAGATCGAGGCCGTCAAGGGCATCTCGTTCAGCGTCGAGGCCGGCCAGGTCGTCACCCTCATCGGCACCAACGGCGCCGGCAAGACGACGACCCTGCGCACCCTGTCGGGTCTGCTGAAGCCGGTCTCCGGAAAGATCGTCTTCGACGGCAAGCCGCTCGCCGGCATCCCGGCGCACAAGATCGTCGCCCTGGGGCTCGCGCACTCCCCCGAGGGCCGGCACATCTTCCCGCGCCTGACCATCGCCGAGAACCTCCAGCTCGGCGCCTTCCTCCGCAAGGACAAGGACGGCATCGAGAAGGACATCCAGCGGGCCTACGACCTCTTCCCGATCCTGGGCGAGCGGCGCAAGCAGGCCGCGGGCACCCTCTCCGGCGGTGAGCAGCAGATGCTGGCGATGGGCAGGGCACTGATGTCCCGGCCGAAGCTGCTGATGCTGGACGAGCCGTCCATGGGCCTGTCGCCGATCATGATGCAGAAGATCATGGCGACGATCGCGGAGCTGAAGTCGCAGGGGACGACGATTCTGCTGGTCGAGCAGAACGCCCAGGCGGCGCTCTCCCTGGCCGACCAGGGCCATGTCATGGAGGTGGGCTCGGTCGTCCTGTCGGGCAGCGGCCAGGACCTGCTGCACGACGAGTCGGTACGCAAGGCGTACCTGGGCGAGGACTGAGAAGAACGCCGGCTTCCCCGCGCCTCGGCAGGGGCGCGGGGAATCATCGGTCAGCCCTTCTTCGCGGCCTTCTTCTCCTGGCTGTCCGCGATGACCGCCTCGGCGACCTGCTGCATCGACATCCGGCGGTCCATGGAGGTCTTCTGGATCCAGCGGAACGCGGCCGGCTCGGTCAGGCCGTACTCGGTCTGGAGGACGGACTTCGCGCGGTCGACCAGCTTGCGGGTCTCCAGCCGCAGGGTGAGGTCGGCGACCTCCTTCTCCAGCTGGCGCAGCTCGGTGAAGCGGGAGACGGCCATCTCGATGGCCGGGACGACGTCGCTCTTGCTGAACGGCTTGACCAGGTAGGCCATGGCGCCGGCGTCGCGGGCCCGCTCCACCAGGTCGCGCTGCGAGAACGCGGTGAGCATCAGAACCGGGGCGATGGACTCCTCGGCGATCTTCTCGGCCGCGGAGATGCCGTCCAGCTTGGGCATCTTCACATCCATGATCACCAGGTCCGGCCGGTGCTCACGGGCCAGCTCGACCGCCTGCTCACCGTCCCCGGCCTCGCCGACGACGGTGTACCCCTCCTCCTCCAGCATCTCTTTGAGGTCGAGCCGGATCAGGGCCTCGTCCTCGGCGATGACGACACGGGTCGTCAGCGGAGGCACGTGCGACATCTCGTCGTCGGGCGCGTCTGCGGGCTGGGGCGACTCGGCGGTCACGGGGGCTCCTCGTTCAGGGGCAGGGGTACTGCTGACAAGAGCCTACCTAGCTACGGTATGGTGGACGCGCGGAGGGTCGGGGGAAACCTTGGATTCTGCGAGCCCCGGTAGCCCAATTGGCAGCAGGCAACGGATTCAAAACCCGTACAGTGTCGGTTCGAGTCCGACCCGGGGCACTTTTCCTTGGATCCCAAGGTCAGCACTTCTTGCGGGCCCCTCTCGAAGAGGGGCCCTTTTCGCGTTCACTTCGGGCTGTCGTCCTCGCCGATGTGATGCACCCGGACCATGTTGGTCGAGCCGGAGACCCCGGGCGGTGAACCCGCCGTGATGACCACGACATCGCCCTTGCGGCACCGGCCGTAGCGCAGCAGCAGCTCGTCCACCTGGGCCACCATGGCGTCCGTGGAGTCGACATGGGGGCCGAGGAAGGTCTCGGCGCCCCAGGTCAGGCTGAGCTGGGAGCGGGTGGCCGGCTCCGGGGTGAAGGCGAGCAGCGGGATCGGCGACCGGTACCGGGACAGCCGGCGGGCCGTGTCTCCCGACTGGGTGAAGGCCACCAGGAACCGCGCCCCGAGGAAGTCGCCCATCTCGGCGGCGGCCCGGGCGACCGCGCCGCCCTGGGTGCGGGGCTTGTTCCGCTCGGTCAGCGGGGGCAGACCGGCCGCCAGCATGTCCTCCTCGGCCGCTTCGACGATCTTCGCCATGGTGCGCACGGTCTCGACCGGGTACTTGCCGACGCTGGTCTCGCCGGACAGCATCACCGCGTCCGCGCCGTCGAGGACCGCGTTGGCCACGTCGGAGGCCTCGGCGCGGGTCGGCCGGGAGTTCTCGATCATCGAGTCGAGCATCTGGGTGGCCACGATGACCGGCTTGGCATTGCGCCTGGCCAGCTTGACCGCGCGCTTCTGCACGATCGGCACCTGCTCCAGCGGCATCTCCACCCCGAGGTCGCCGCGCGCGACCATCAGCCCGTCGAAGGCGGCCACGATGGAGTCGAGGTCGGCGACGGCCTGCGGCTTCTCGATCTTGGCGATCACCGGGAGGCGGCGGCCCTCCTCGGCCATGATGCGCTGCACGTCCCTGGCGTCGTCGCCGCTGCGGACGAAGGAGAGGGCGATGACGTCGAAGCCGGTGCGCAGCGCCCACCGCAGGTCGTCCTCGTCCTTCGGGGAGAGGGCGGGGACGGAGACGGCGACGCCGGGGAGGTTGAGGCCCTTGTGGTCGGAGACCATGCCGCCCTCGACCACCACCGTGCGCACCCGGGGGCCGTCGACGGCGGTCACCTCCAGGCAGACCTTGCCGTCGTCGACGAGGACGCGCTCGCCGGGGGTGACGTCGGCGGCGAGACCGGCGTAGGTGGTGCCGACCTGGTGGCGGTCGCCCTCGACGCCCTCCTCGACGGTGATGGTGAAGGTGTCCCCGCGTTCAAGGAGTACCGGTCCTTCGCGGAAGCGGCCGAGGCGGATCTTCGGACCCTGAAGGTCGGCGAGGATTCCCACGCTGCGGCCGGTTTCGTCGGCCGCTTTCCGTACGCGCTGATAACGCTCCTCGTGTTCGGCGTAGGTGCCGTGGCTGAGGTTGAAACGGGCGACGTCCATTCCGGCTTCGACCAGTGCCTTGATCTGGTCGTACGAGTCGGTGGCGGGCCCCAATGTACAAACGATCTTTGCTCGGCGCATGAGTCGAGCCTATGGCTTACCCGCGGGTAGAGAATCGGCACCGTATGTCCACTCAACAGACTCTGGGTAAAGGCTTATTGACAAGTGTTGAATTGGGCGACAGCCCGCTCCTTTGAGCGATTTCCCGGTTTCTCGTTCTAGAGGTCGAACAGACGGACGTCCACGGCGTCGGCGATCGCTTTCGCGCCGGCGTCATTGACGTGCAGACCGTCGCCGCTGTCGAATTCCGGGCGGATCCGTTCGGGCTGCTCCGGGTCGGCGACGGCGGCGGCCACGTCCACCACCGCGTCGAACGGGTTCCGGTCGCTGAGCAGCCAGGCGTTGACCTCGCGCCGCGCGGCCTGGCCGGCTTCGGTGTCGTACCCCTCGTAGACCGTGCCCCGGTACGGGCCGATGGTGGAGCCGATCACGGTGAGGCCGGCGGCCCGCAGGCGCTCGGCGAGAGCGGTGAGCCCGGTGATGAGGTCGGCCGCGCCGGCGCCCTCGGCGGGTGCGGGGAAGGCGCGGAAGCCGGGCATGCCGAGGTCGTTGAGGCCGATGTGGATCAGGACATGGCTCACCCCGGGCACCGCGAGGACATCTCGGTCGACGCGGCTGAGCAGGCGCTCGCCGATCTCGTCGGTGAGCAGGCGGTTGCCGGCGATGCCCTGGTTGACGATCCAGCCGCGGCCGAGCCGGCGGCCGAGCTGCGCGGGGAAGCTGCCGTCCCGGCCGGGCGTGGTGCCCGTGCCCTCGATCCAGGAGTCGCCGAAGGCCACCGCGATCCGGGTGCCCTCGGGCGCCCGTACATCGGCGCCGATGCCGAAGTGGCCGGTCGGCACCTCCTCGGCGTCGCGCAGCCGCGCGGCGGACGCCTGGTCGCCGGGGGCCGCGTGGCCGGTGTCGTAGGGCACCATCGAGAAGGTGGTCAGGCCGGTGTCACCGGGCAGATAGAGGCTGACGGCGAGTTCCTGGCCGGCGGTGACGGCACGCTCGACCGGGTCGCTGACGGTGTCCTCGCCCGCCGGGATCGTGACGGTGGCGGACCCGGCGAAGGTGAGCGCGGTGTCGGTCGCCGGGTCGATGCCGTGGCCGGCGGCGCGGGTGGCGAGGCGGGCGGCGCCGATCTCCAGGGGCTCCTTGCCGTAGCGGTTGCTGAGCGTGATCCGCACCGCCTCCCCTCCCCCGGCGAGCCGCAGATACTGACGGAGGGTCTGTCCGGCGAATCCCCGACTCGGGGCCAGCGCGGAACTCTCGTACGGGCTGACGGCGGCGGCACGGCGGGCGGCGATCCAAGTCGTGTTCATGGCAGCCCCCAACACCGCCGGGCGGCTCGTTCTTCCGGTATGGCCGGCTTTCTCACCTCCCGTCGGTCAGCGGGGTCAGCCGCTTCGCCTGCCGGGCCTGCGGAACCCGGGGTTCCTGGTGAAGTCCGAAGGTGGTGAAGGCGGTTCGGACCGGCAGCGGGTACGGCTCCTTGCCGGTGAGCGAGTTGAGGATGCTCGCGCTGCGCCAGGCGGCGAGGCCGAGGTCGGGCGCGCCGATGCCGTGGGTGTGCAGCTCGGCGTTCTGGACGTAGACCGCGCCGGTCACGGAGGGGTCGAGGACCATCCTGAACTCCTCGTCGATGCGCGGGCGTTCGCTGCTGTCCCGGCGCATGTAGGGGTCGAGTCCGGCGAGGATGCGGCCGAGGGGGCGCTCGCGGTAGCCGGTGGCGAGGACGACGGCGTCGGTGGTCAGCCGGGAGCGGCTGCTCTGCTGGAGGTGTTCCAGGTGCAGTTCGATCCGGGTGGTGGCGATCCGGCCGGCCGTACGGACCCGGACCCCCGGGGTGAGCACGGCGTCGGGCCAGCCGCCGTCCAGGGTGCGCCGGTACAGCTCGTCGTGGATGGCGGCGACGGTGTCGGCGTCGATGCCCTTGTGCAGCTGCCACTGGGCGGCGACCAGCCGGTCCCGGACGGGCTCGGCGAGGGCGTGGAAGTAGCGGGTGTAGTCCGGGGTGAAGTGCTCCAGGCCGAGCTTGGAGTACTCCATCGGTGCGAACGCCTCGCTGCGGCCGATCCAGTGCAGCTGCTCCCGGCCGGCCGGGCGGTGGCGCAGCAGGTCGAGGAAGATCTCGGCGCCGGACTGGCCGGAGCCGACGACGGTGACATGCCCGGCGGCGAGCAGGGCGGCGCGGTGGCCGAGATAGTCGGCGGCGTGGATCACCGGGACGCCGGGGGCGTCCACGAGGGGCTGGAGCGGGTCGGGCACATGGGGTGCGGTGCCCACGCCCAGGACGACGTTGCGGGTGTAGGTACGGCCCAGGGCCTCGGCCTCGCCCTCGCTGTCGAGCTGGGTGAAGTCGACCTCGAAGACGTCCCGTTCGGGGTTCCAGCGGACGGCGTCGACCTGGTGGCGGAAGTGGAGTCCGGGCAGCTGCTGCGCGACCCAGCGGCAGTAGCCGTCGTACTCGGCACGGTGGATGTGGAAGCGCTCCGCGAAGTAGAAGGGGAACAGCCGGTCGCGGCCGCGCAGGTAGTTCAGGAAGCTCCAGGGGCTGGTGGGGTCGGCGAGGGTCACCAGGTCGGCGAGGAACGGCACCTGGATGGTGGCGCCCTCGATGAGCAGGCCGGGGTGCCAGTCGAAGCCGGGGCGCTGCTCGTAGAAGACGGCGTCGAGTTCGGCGAGCGGGTGGGCGAGGGCGGCGAGGGAGAGGTTGCACGGCCCGATGCCGATGCCGACCAGGTCACGGGGGGACTCGGGCTCGTGCCGTGGGGGGTGGGTCATCTGAGGGGGCTTCCTTCGACGGGTGGTTCCACAAGGTCTTCGGCGGGCTCTACGACGGGCTCTGCGGCGGCTTCTGCGGCGTGTTTCCCGACGAGTTCGAGGAGGTGGGCGAGGTCGGCCGGGCGGGTGTGGGGGTTGAGGAAGGTGGCCTTGAGCCAGAGCCGGCCGTCGAGGCGGGCGCGGCCGAGGACGGCCCGGCCCTCGTGCAGCAGCGTGCGGCGTACGGCGGCCACGTCGGCGTCGGCGGCCGCGTACGGCCGGAACAGGACCGTGCTGATCACCGGCCGGTCGTACAGCTCGAAGCCGGGGTCGTCCTGGACCAGGGCGGCGAACTCCCGGGCGCGGGCGCAGACCTGGTCGACCAGGGCGCCGAGTCCGCGGCGGCCCAGGGTTCTCAGGGTGACGGCGATCTTGAGGATGTCGGGGCGCCGGGTGGTGCGCGGGGAGCGGGCCAGCAGGTCGGGGAGGCCGGCCTCGGTGTCGTCGTCCGCGTTCAGATAGTCGGCGCGCTGGTGCAGGGCGGCGAGTTCGCGGGGGCGGGCGACGGCGAGGAGCCCGGCGGCGACCGGCTGCCAGCCGAGCTTGTGCAGATCGAGGGTGACGGTGTGGGCGGCCTCCAGCCCGGCGAGCTTCTCCCGGTGCCGGTCGCTGAAGAGGAGGCCTCCGCCGTAGGCGGCGTCGATGTGCAGCCGGGCGCCGTGCGCGGTGCACAGCCCGGCGATCTCGGGCAGCGGGTCGATGAGGCCGGCGTCGGTGGTGCCGGCGGTCGCGGCGACCAGCAGCGGGCCGGAGAGGACGGTGAGGGCGGCGTCGAGGGTGGCGGGGTCCAGGGTGCCGCCGGGAGTCGGGAGGACGACCGGGTCGGGCAGGCCGAGCAGCCAGGCGGCGCGCGGCAGCGAGTGGTGGGCGCCGGCCCCGCAGACCAGCCGGACGCTGCCGCCGTGCGCCTCGCGGGCGAGCAGCAGGGCGAGCTGGTTGGCCTCGGTGCCGCCGGTGGTGACCACCGCGTCGGCCAGCCCGGCCTGCCGCGCCAGGGCCCGGGTGACCTCGGCCTCCAGGACGGAGGCGGCCGGGGCCTGGTCCCAGGAGTCCAGCGAGGGGTTGAGGGCGCTGACGGCGAGGTCGGCGGCGGTGGCCACGGCGAGGGGCGGGCAGTGCAGATGGGCCGCGCACAGCGGGTCGGCGGGGTCGGCGGCGCCCTCGGCGAGGGCGTGCACCAGGGTGCGCAGGGCGTCGGGGTCGCCGTCGTCCGGCAGGACGTCCCCGAGGGCGTCGGCGACGCGCGCGGCGACGGCCTGCGGTCCGCCCGCGGGCAGCGGCCCGCCGCGCGCCCGGCCGCCGGCGGCGAGCGCGTCCAGCACGGTGCCGAGCAGCGGCCGCAGTGCGTCGGGGCCGCCGGGGCCTGCGGCGAGGGGCGGGATGGACAACGGCTCTCCTGCGCTCATGGACCCTCCTCGGGCGGGGTGCGGGGCTCTGGGCGTACGGCCGGAGTTCCAGCTTGTACCGGTAGTGGAGCGCACGTCCCGAAAGTCCGGCGAACAGAACCCGAAAGTGGGTATTCCCGTACGGGGAAAACGCGTTGGGGCGGTGGTGTGCGTGTGGACGATCGACGTGCCCGGTGAGCGGGTGCTGGTGCGGGAGCTGGGCCCGGCGGACGAGGGGCCGCTGCTGAGGCTGTTCGAGGAGTGCGAGGACTGGTTCCTGGCGGCGACGGGGCTGCCGTCCGGGCCGGGCGATGTGCAGGGCCTGTACTACGCGCTGCCGGAGGGTGCGAGCCCCGACGACAAGGTGCTGCTGGTGCTGGAGCGGGACGGGGTGGTGGCGGGCGTGGTGGACGCCGTACGGAACCATCCGGAGCCGGGCGCGGTGGCGGTGGGGCTGTTCCTGCTGGCCCCCTGGGCGCGGGGCCGGGGGCTCGGCCGGCTGCTCGCCGCGTCGCTGCTGGCCCGCGCCGGGGACACCACGACGGTGACGGCGACGGTGCCCCCCGGCTGGCCTTCCGGCGAACGCTTCCTGGAGCGGCTGGGGTTCAGCCTGGACACCGGCTCGCCACCCCAGGAGGAGCCGGGCAACCGCCGCCCAGGCCCGCGCGAGGGGCGCGTACGCCGGGCGGTACTGCGCCGGGCGGCGGCCTAGCGGGACGGTGCCCTAGCGGGGCGGTGCCCTAGCGGGGCGACGGCCTAGCGGGACGGTGCCCTAGCGGGGCGGGGCCCTAGCGGGGCAGCGCCCCCGGGCCCCGTGCGAAGGGCGCGTACACCGGGCGGTACTGCGCCGGACGGCGCCCTCGGGAGAGGCCGCGCAGGGGGCGGCACCCTAGCGGGGCGGCGTCCCCGGGAGAGGGCGCGCAGGGGCGGTCTTCCAGGAGTACGGCCGCTCACTGCTGCCTTGGCTCGCGGGCCGCGACGACGGAGCCCTGCCGCTGCACCGCCGCGGCCTCGGCCAGGCCACGCGCCGGGCCGGGCGGCGTGCCGGGCCGGGCGGCGTGCCGGGCCGGGCGGCGTGCCGGGCCGGGCGGCGTGCCGGGC
>NZ_JBHXVE010000008.1:278535-295160 GCF_042672505.1 Streptomyces sp. NPDC127190 | reverse complement strand
ACAGCAGCAGACTCACGGCCGACGCCCCGTCACCGCATCAAAAATGGTGCACTTTCATCCGTACGAGGTGGCGCACGTTCGCTTGTACGCCGACAAGGGAGACCTCGCCGAAGCACGTCCGGCCGCGTCCGTTAAGCCAGTCGGTGAACAGCCGGAGGTTGCGGAAGGTGGAGGTGATGGTGGTGATCGCCAACGTGCGCGGGCGGAAGTAGAAGGTGGAGACGCCGGCGCTGGTGTGGTTGAGCAGCAGCCAGGTGAGCGTCTTGACCGTATGCAGGAACGGTGCGGTGATGGGGCTGAAGTCGATCGAGAACGCGGTGGTGTGGCCCTCGAAGACGGCGGGCGAAAGGCGCCAGCGCTGGTCGGCGAATACCGACAAGG
Organism: Streptomyces sp. NPDC127190; assembly: GCF_042672505.1. NCBI lineage: Bacteria > Bacillati > Actinomycetota > Actinomycetes > Kitasatosporales > Streptomycetaceae > Streptomyces > Streptomyces sp. NPDC127190. The sequence continues at coordinate 294,779 of NZ_JBHXVE010000008.1, read as the reverse complement.
TGCTGGGGTCGGTTCCGGGGCGCAACGGCCGGTTGAGCAGTACGAGTGTGTCTGGCTCGGGCAGCACAGGCGCAGATGGGGCCGGGGCGGTGTCCGGGAGGATCATGTCAGGTCGAGTCCTCGGGTCAGGAACCGCTCGACCAGGGCGCGCTGCTCGGCGGTGATCTCGGTGCGGGTCGTGGCGATCGTCGTGGTGGGGAAGCTGGCGAGCAGGTCGGCCAGTTGCGCGACGGGCCCGGCGAACCGTTCGGCCCAGCGCAGAGGCGTCATCTCCTGCTTGCGGGCCTCCAGTCCGTCCTGGACGGCGATCAGCACCGGCAGGTGCGCCGGAGTCGCGCGGGCGCAGGGACAGGACAGGCAGAGCAGGAACGAGGCCCGGCAGGGCTCGCCCGCCGGGCTGTGCGGGCTGGCCAGGTGGTCGGTGCAGCCTCCCAGCACGGTGTCCAGTTCCCCGGCCAACAGCTTCTTCAGGGTGGCCGGGTCCAGGCCGTGGCGCCTGGCGACGGCCTCGGGCCTCTGCTGGGCCTCGGCGACATCGGCGGCCGTCAGCACCCGCATGACCTGCGCGGCCCTCGCGCCGGCCAGCTGCTCCTCCAGCACGTCCGCGACGACCTTCTGGTACTCGGCGAGGTTGCCGCGGTTGCGGGCCAGATACTCGTTCGCCAGCGTCCGTTCCGTGTGTGCGACCGGCTGCTGGTGGCGCTCCAGCCAGCTCATCCGCAACCGTCGGCTGTCGACCACCAGCGGAATCGGAAGACCGTCCTCGCCCACGGCGTCGGCGCGCAGGTTCGCGCCACGGCTCCAGCTGGCCAGGATCGCGTTGGGCAGGCCGGTGCGAAACCCGCGAGCCTTCTCCACGCCCTTGGAGCAGAAGAAGGCCAGGAGTAGATCCGTTCCGACGTGCGCCCGTGCTGGGCCGGCCAGATCGACCAGCAGCGCGTAGACCCCGAACGGCGTGTGCAGGTCGAACTGCCGGTGAGGGCTGCCGCCCGGCCCGCCGGGCGCGCTTCCGGAAAAAGCGGTCGGCATGTGTGCGCGGTCCCGGCCGCGGCGCGGCTTGACCAGGTCCACCACCGCAGTCGCGGTGGTCCCGGTGTGCCCGTCGGCGCGGTGGTGCGTCGCCGTGGCTGTGGAGATCGTGCTGTAGTTCTGCCCGGTCAGGCAGAGCAGCAGCACGCCGGCCGCGCCGATCTCGGAGAAGGTCAGGTGCAGGTCCGCCATCAGCCGGCCCGCCCCGAACGGACGGACGCAGTAGTCGGGCTGACGGCCCCAGCGGGTGTCCCTGCGCGGGACGTCGCCGTGCCGCTCCACGTAATCCAGCAGCTCGCCGTGCTGCCAGGTTCGCGGCTCCGCTTCGGCGTCGATCTGTCCGGCCCGCCAGCGGGCCAGCAGTTCCCGCCCAGCGAAGATACGCTCGGCGGCCCGCCGCAGCTGGGAGCGCGCGGTGGTGGTGATGCGGTCGAACTCGGCCGTGGTGTAGCTGGCGGCGGGCGTCGAGTTGCGCTCCAAGCCCTTGCTGGCCAGCCGCGCCAGGAACTCCTGCCCGGCGCCCTCGGGTGCGAACCGCAGCACCGAGCGCAGCGTAGGCAGCTCCCGGTTCAGGTTCGGCCTGCCCAGACCGGCCATCTGAAAGCTCTCCAGGTGGGCAGCTCGAAGCTGCGCCGGATGGGCCGGCGGGCGGTTCAGCGAGGCCAGATGCTGTGCGAAACGGCGCAGCAGCCCGAAGGCGCTCGCGGCCGAGGACGTCGTCCGGCGCCGCCCGGCCGGGGCGGTCGCCCCTGCGAACGCGGTCGCCAGCCACACCACCAGCTCGCGGGCGATGGGGAAGGCGGCGAAGTCGTAGTCGACCGACGGGCCGCCGCGCTCCGGGAAGAAGCGGACCAGGCACTGCCCGTCGTCGAGGAACAACCGTCGCGGCGCTTGGTATCCGGGTCTCGGCAGCGCAGCCGGGCGCCCAGTAGCCCGGGTCATGACGGCTCTCCGGCGACCGGGTCGGACAGGACCTGCGGATGCTCGGCGAACATGGACGCCATCAGGGCCGACAGCGCAAAACCGTGAGCGTGCTCGATCAGCAGCGAGACGTCGAGGTCGCGGAAGGGCTCCAGGTAGATATCCATCGTGGTGGTCACGTCGGCGTGCCCCAGCAGCGTCTTGACCAGATACCAGGTGTCGCCGAACTGGGCGCGGAAGTCGCGTACCTCCTCAGCGTTCAGGTGCGCGACCTGCCGCTCGTAGAGCAGTCGGCCGACCGAGTACCAGCGCAGCGCGAACGAGTGCCGCATCATGTGCGCGTTCGCCTCGAACGAGGTGAGCCCGGCGCGCGCGACACGCTCGTTGCCGGTGTCGAAGGTGTGCTGCCAGCCGTGCGCATCGCGTGGCATGCCGTCCTCGTTCAGCCAGACCGCCAGCGGTTCCAGTCCGGCGGTGGTCCGGCGGAACAGCCTCCTGCGGGCGGCGGGGTCCAGCGATTCCAGCGACGCGGTCATCCGCCGGCCGCCTGTGTCGCGCATCTCCAGGCGCCGGTTGCGGGTCCTGCGTTCGACCAACAGCAACTGCGGCAGCCGCTCGTAGCGGCCGACGCGCTGAGCGCGGCGGACCGCCGCGGCGCGTTCGCCCTCCTCGTAGGCCAGGAGGTCGACCAGCACGCTGCGCGGCATCCAGAACCGGCGCCCACGTCCACCCTTGGCGCATGCCTCCGCCAGCCGGCAGGTGTAGTAGGTGCGGGTCTCGTCGTCGGCGGGCAGGTCCAGGCGCAGGACGCTGGCCCACTCACTCAGCCGCAGCCCGGTGCCGTAGAGCCCGTCGACGAACGCGCAGTCGCGCTGGCTGTTGCGCCCGCGCCACCCGTCGATCTCCCGGCCTCGCAGGTCCAGTCCGCGCAGCCCGACATCGACCCAGCGGGCGTAGCCGGCCGGGTCCAGCCACTTCACGTCCTTGCTGCGTACGAGGTGCGGGCCAGCCTCGAACGACTCCGTGCTCGTGCCCGGGTCAGGGCCGGGAACCTGCCGTCGGGCCACCGGATCGCTCACTCCGAACCGGAACTCGGCCCAGCGGTAGAACGCGCTGATCGCGATCAGGTCGTCCAGCACCGTCCCGCCGGCCACGCGCCGGACGTTGGCCTCGTCGGTCATCCGCCAGAACTTGAACCCGGCGACGTCCTCTGCGTTCGCGTCGTGCCAGGCCCGGCCCGCCGCATCAAGGAATCCTAGCCAGACGGCTACCGCGAAGGCGTACTTCCTCCGCGTGCCCGTGCTCGCGTTGCGCATCCGCGCCGAGGTGAAGAACCCGTTGACCTCCGGCACCGACCAACCATCGGCCCGCAGCAGCACCGGCTGTCCCATCTGCGTACCGTGCGCGTGCGCCCACTCCGCCAGCGTCGGCAGGCCCGCCAGCACCGGATCGGCCGCGTACCACGACACCTCCCGCCGCGGGTCGCACCAATGCACCTGCCACCGCGCCAACGGACCGGCTTCCACCTCAAGTTCATCGATCATCAACGAGTGAACATACAGCCACCCACAGTTACCGAAATCCCAGCAACAGCTGCTTGTGGCTAGAGACCGCCGACTCCCCGGAGCGGGAGAGTCCCGCTCAGGCCGGTCCGGACCTGCTCGGCGCCTGCGGGCCGCAGCCCGCAGCGGACCAGCGCGCCTCGCCGACGGCCTGCTCGCCCCCGCCGACGGTCTCACGCGCCAGACCGAGTGTCCGGACGTTACAGGGACTGCCGGTAGCCGAAGAATTCGTGGTCCTGGTTGTACCCGCCAAAGCCGCTGCCGATGTCGGAGAAGTCGGCGACGAACTCGATCTCCTTGATCCATTTGACTTGTTTGAAGCCGAGTTCGAGCTCGTTGCGCAGCCGTAGCGGCGCGCCGTGGCCGAATGACAGCGGTTGGTCGTTCATGTCGTAGGCGAGCATGGCGAGCTTGCCGCGCATGTGGTCGATGGGGTGGGCGTCGTAGTAGGTGCCGCCGTCGGAGCCTTCTCCCAGGGAGTAGAACACCACCCATTTGGCGTGCGGGTCGGGCGTGACCAGGTCGAGGATCGTGGCCATCGACACGCCGCCCCATTTGGCGACACCGGACCAGCCCTGGATGCAGAAGTGCTGGGTGATCTGCTCGTGCCCGGGCAGTTTCCTCAGGTCGTCGAGGGACAGCTCGGCCAGGTGGGCGACCAGGCCGCCGATGCGTAGCCGGTAGTCGGCGAAACCTCCTGCCTGCAGGGCCTTGTACTCGGCAGAGTCGGGGTAGCGGCCGTTGTGCCAGAAGTAGGGGGAGATGTCTTTCTCGGTGTACTCGCCGGGGGAGACATCGACGTGTTCGAACAGGCGCTGAGCCTCACCGATGATGGCGTACCCGAGGCGCTGCACGACCCGGGGATGGCGCAGGGTCAGCGGTGTGGCCGCGACCCAGGCGGCGACGACCACCGCCATCCAGCCGAGGAAGATCCACAAGCCGAGCCAGCTGCTGTCGTTGCGGCCGCTGCCGATGTGGTTGAGGTTGGTGAGCAAGCCGGTGGTGAAGACCAGGCTCGCGTGGATCACGATGAACAGCACGAACCAGGTGAAGACCAGGAAGTGCATGGACCGGGCGGTCTGGATGCTCAGCACCCGGCTGAGCCGCTTGAAACGGGTCGACAGCGCCGGTGACATACCCAGCCCGGTGATCAACGCAAGGGGTGCCGCGACGAAGACCGTGACGAAGTAGGCGAGCAGTTGGAGCCCGTTGTACGCCACCCAGCCGTTCTCCCGCGGCCAGTTGAGCGACAAGTACTGGATGGCCACAGAAGCGGCGTTGGGGAAGACGCTCCAGCTGGTGGGGACCAGGCGCTTCCACTGCGGGGTGACGAACAGCAGCACGTAGAAGACGAGACCGTTGAGCAGCCACAGCGTGTTCACCCCCAGGTGCCACCACCGGGCCAGACCGATCGAGTGCCGGATCCCGGGGAGGCCGACCCCGCGGGGCAGGCCGATCGAGTCCTGCTTCGCGGTCCACAGCGGGTCAGCGGAGACGGGCTCTTGCATCCGGAACCATTCCCGCCCCGGGGTGCTGTGCCGGGTCCAGTACAGGCGCGGGTGATCGGCCAGGATCTGCAGGCCCGACCGCAGGGTGAACAGCATGAAGAACAGGTTGAAAAAGTGCGACCACCGTGCCCATGACGGAACGCCCAGGTAGGCGCCGTCGCGGTCCGCGCGCGGATCGGTGCCGGGATACTCGGCGATGAACCGCTGCACCGACGGCATGCCCCGCAGTCCCTTCGCCGCGGCGACGCACCCCAGCAAACCCACGAAGCCGATCGGGAGCAGCCACAGCAGGTTGAACCACCTGCTGCCCAAGCGCACCCGCGGAGCGACCCCGCCGGCCGCCGGAATAGAGCCCGCCCAGGTCGCCACGTCGACGACGTCGTCACCTCGCGTCAGGTTCGAGCGGAAACCTCCGGGGATCTGAGAGGAGGCACCCGACGCGTGCGGCAGCGCACCGTCACCCGTCACGTGCTCGTCATCGGGCATGTCATCGACCTCCCGTCACGCTGCAAAGACTGCCAAACCTCGCGCCTTGGACCGGCCGGGAGGCTGCAGTGACCGAGCCCGCCGCAAGGGGGGCGGACTGATCAATCTGACCACCTCCGGCAGATGCCTCTCGTTGTCCTGGTCCGAGTCCTGCCCCAGCATCACCAGCTTGCAGTGCAACGCTCCGATCCGTACTCGACGGAACTGGGCCAGGGGCGGTCTGGAAAGGCCGAAGGTCAGTTGGTGAGGGCTTGGCGGAGGGGTGCGTGGCAGTCGATGACGGTGTCGACGCCGACGATCTGCAGGGTGCGCATCACTGATGCAGTGGGTGCGGCCAGTCGCAGCCAGCCGCCTGCTTCGGTCGTAGCGCGGTGGGCGGCGATGAAGAGGTTGATGCCGCTGGAGTCCATGAAGGTAACCCCGACCCCCGCCTGAAGTGTGGCTCCTAGTGTCCTGGCCTTGAGGTCTGGTTTCGCCACGTGAGTCGTGTTCTGTTTCAGATCGTGGTTTCGGTGGGGGTTGTAGCTGACGCGGTCCTCAGCGGCAGCGGGTCAGATGAGCGTCACACCCGGGCGGTGCTGACACGGGCTCGCCGCAGTGGCGCTCCTGCTCGGTGGAGGCTGGCGAGTGCTTGCCGGTAGGAGGTGATCAGTCCGGTTTCCAGGTAGTCCACGCCCAGGTCCTGGCAGTAGTGGCGGACGATGGACCGGGCCTTGCGCAGGTGGGGGCTGGGCATGCTGGGGAACAAGTGGTGCTCGATCTGGTGGTTCAGTCCGCCCAGGGCGAGGTCCGTGAACCAGCTGCCGCGTACGTTGCGTGCGGTGAGGACTTGTCGGCGCAGGAAGTCGGGGCCGTCGTTGCCGGTGAGGATCGGCATGCCTTTGTGGTTGGGGGCGAAGAGGCAGCCGAGGTAGATGCCGAACAGGCCCTGGTTGACGGCCAGGAACGCCATGGCCATGCCTGGTGGGAGGACGAGGAACACTGCGGTCAGGTAGGCGGCGATGTGCCCGTAGAGCAGCGTGCCGTCCAGGGCGCGGTTCTTCAGGGCGCGGTTGCGCAATGCTCGCGCGCTGGAGACATGAAGGTTGACCCCTTCGAGTAGGAGCAGGGGAAAGAAGAGGAACGCCTGCCGGCGGCCGAGGAGCCTCGGCAGTCCGGTCGCGGCGCGGGCCTGGTCCTGGGACCACACGAGCAGGTCGGGGGCGATGTCGGGGTCGAGGCCCTCGTGGTTGGGGTTGGCGTGGTGGCGGGTGTGTTTGTCCTGCCACCATCCGTAGCCCATGCCGATCGCGACCCCGGCGATGCGGCCGCACGTCTCGCTGGGCCGGCGCCGGCGGAAGACCTGGCGGTGCGCGACGTCGTGGGCGAGCAGAGCCACCTGCCCGAACATCACGGCGAGGAACGCGGCGAGCGCCAGGGTCCACCAGCTGGCGCCGATGAGGACGAACGCGCTCCAGCCGCCGGCGTAGGCGACGGCCACGACGATGGACCGGACGGTGTAGTAGCCGGGGCGCCGGTTCATCAGGCCGGCCTCGGTGATCTTCCTTGACAGGCGGGCGAAATCACTGCCGCCTGCGGGGGGAGGCGGGCGACGGGGCGGGGTATGCGTGGTCATGCTGTCGGTGTGTCCTTCCCGGCTGATGGGCCGCGTCCGTCGGTGTGCCGGAAGCGAGGCGGCAGCCGGGTACCCACATCCCTGAGACCGGCACACCGGCCAGGGGTGCTTGCCAGAGTTTGCGGGTGTCGCGGGGCTCTCGACGCAGGACGTCTCCCCGGACGGGTGGCCGCTGTCGATGGCCCGGGCGCGTTCGAGTTCGGCGTTGAATTCCAGGCCGAGCAGGATGGCAAGGTTGGAGATCCACATCCAGACCAGGAAGATGATGATCGCGGCCAATTCGCCGTAGGTCTTGTGGTAGCTGCTCAAGTGCGCCGCGTAGAAGGCGAACGCGGCGGAGGCGATGAACCAGAGGACGATGGCCATGAGGCTGCCGGGCTGATCCACCGGAACGTGCGTTTGACGTTGGGTGCCGCCCAGTACAGCAGGGCGGTGATCGCGGCGAAGAGCATGATCATCACGGGCCGTTTGGCGATGTTGTGGCCCCTGGGATCCACGATGTTGTGGTTGCGCACTCACGGATACCGGCTTCCTGGATCGGGGCCTCGTCCTGAGCCGTTCGGGCAGCTGCGTCGCGCCCTCGCGGGGCACCGGGGTCGACCGTGGTAGTCGACAGGCATGCCGATGAAGACCCCGGGTGCTGCGGGCCGTTCCTCTCTGTTCGAATGGCTGGGCCGCGTGATCAGCCATTCACCAATTGGACGTGGATGGCGGCGGAGCAGCGACCTGGGCTTGGGGCAGCGTTCGCTGGGCTTCGCGGCGCTGGGGTTCCTCACGCTGGTGCCGCTGCTGATCATTGTCTCTTCGGCCGATCCAAAGCATGGGCGGGGATTCGCGCAGTGGCTGGGGGAAGGACTCGGCGTGTCGACGACCTCCAGGGAACATGTGGAGCAGTTGTTCATTCGTCCCGGTCAGGCTCTGCGGACCACGACCGCGTTCGGAATCGCCGTCCTCGCCGCTTTCGGCCTGGCCTTCGGGGTAGCGGTGCAGTCCGGCTATGAGAAGGTCTGGGATCTGCCCCCGGCCCGCTGGTGGGCCAGGTGGCGCCATGTGGTGTGGCTCGGCGTACTCATCGGCTATCTCTTCGCTTCCGCCACCACCACGCTGCGACCTGAATCCCTGGCCGGCGCGTTCGTTGCATCGCTGAGCGCCGTCCTGTTCTTCTGGTGGTCGCAGCGGATACTGCTGGGCGGGCGGGTTCGCTGGCGCGCTCTGTTGCCCGGCGCGGTGGCCACCATGGTCGGGCTGCTCGGTCTCAGGGTCTTCTCCCGGCTCGTCTACTCGCCGCTGATCGTGTCCAACGCCGTCACCTACGGCCCCGTCGGAACCGTCCTGGTCATCCAGTCCTGGCTAGTCGGTGTGGGCGTCGTCGTCTTCGGCGGTGCCCTGGTAGGCCGGCTGCTGCACGAGGAACTCCCGCGCGTGGCACGTGCCCTGAAACGGCGAGGATGAGACGGGACCTCGGAGCCCGGAGCTGCTCACGCCCGGACGCCCGGACGCCCGGCGCCGGTGAGGCGTGCGCCTGATCAGGGTGCATCAGACCGCATTCTCGCGTGGACGACGGCCATGCACGGCGAGCAGTAGCGTTCGGCCGGCGTGTCATCGAGGACGGGTCTGGCACGCACGGTTTGTGCGACCTCCTGTCCGCACAGTGTGGTGCGGGCATCGCTCTTGGCCCTGAGGTGCCACATGACCCCGGCACCGGTCGTTGCAGGGTCGGCGATCATCTCGTACATCGGCCTCTCCCCTGGTTGAGACCCCGGCGGGCCGTGGGTCGCTTCGTCTGGGGCGAGCCGGGTAGCGCGCTGCTGGCCGGACCCCACCCCGCTCGTCCATGCAACTCCGCAACACCTGATCGGACCATCGGAAAGGGGCCGATCGGGTGAACCGGAAGGTGTCAACCTGCTCGGACTCAATGTGAGTCACGAGTATTGCGACACTCCGTGAACACGGTCACCGACTCGTCGTCGGCGGCCCGTCTACCCCTGGCCCTTCGGCAGGCTGCCCCAGTGTGGCTGTTGCGGCGGATTGTTGGCGCGCCCTCGTCGTGGGGATGAAGCAGGAACTGGCGGGAGCCCAATCCCCTTCAGTGGGTGTCGGCGGGCACTCACCGCCGGGGCGGGTCGGGGACCGCTCGGCATAAGGGCCTGCGCGGTGTTGTTGGTGGACCGGCGCCTTCCGCTGCCCGCTGGGGCTCGTCGGTCACTGCGGGTCTGGTCCCGGGAACCGGGCCCTCACCTGCGTCTGCTTCGCTGGACTCCGCTGCTGTGCCCGTCGCCGTCCAAGCGGCGCAGTACAGCAGCAGCCTGGCCATGAGGTTGATCCACAGCACGACGGCGACCGGGACGGCGAAGGCGCCGTACATGCTCTTCCCTGCGACGCCCTGGAAATAGCCGGTCAGCAGCAGCTTGAGCAGTTCGAAGCCGACCGCACCGATCAGCCCGGCGACCACGACCGCACGTCGCCCGGGATGCACTCGCGGCAGCCGGGTGAGCAGGTAGACCAGGAGCAGGAAGTCGACGAGCAGGGCGATGGCCAGGCCGGCGAAGTACAGCAGCACCCGTCCCGCGCTGCCCTCGATCCCGACCTTGTCGGCGGCCCAGCCGACCGCGCTGTTCGCGAACACCGAACTGCCCATCGCTACCAGCCCGACCACGCCGAGACCGACCAGTACCCCGGTGTCCTTGAGTCTGAGCAGGATCGGATTCCCCGGGTCCTGCTCCTTTTCCCAGACCGCACGCAGGCAGCCGCGAAGGGCGCCGACCCAGTTGATGCCGATCACGAGCAGCAGCGCGCCTGCGATGAGCCCGACGGTTCCGGCGTGCGCGACGAGGCTGTTCAGGTTCAGCAGGTTGGAGAGACCCGGCGCCTGGCCGGCGATCTTGTCCTGGAGCTTGCTGAGCTGGTCCTTGCTCAGCAGCTTGGCGCCGATCGCCGCGCCCGCAGTGATCAGTGGAAAGAGCGCGACGAAACTGATGTAGGTGATGGCGGCGGCGAGCCGGGCCCAGTGGGTCTTGGCCAGCCGCTCGTACGCCCGCCACACGTGCGTACGCATCAGCCGTGCGATGCCAGGAAGCCTTGTCAGCCAATCCATGGTGAACACCTGCTCTCAGCGAACCCACGGCGGGAGAAGCAGCACGTGGCGGCGGTACCTTGATCTCCCCGGCGGCGGAAACGATCACCCACCCACTGGCGGACACCAAAGCTCCCCGCAGACAGCAAAAGTCCCCGCTCTGCACGGCGTCCACCCCTGGCGGAACGGCCCCTACTGGAACCGTCGCCCCCTACCTTCGCCGGGCCCGGCTGGAACCGTCGACCCGTACTTCGCCGGGCCGGGGTGGAGTGGTCAGTGCTTGAAGATGTCCTTGATCTTCGCCCCGGCCTGCTTGATGTTGCCCTTGGCTTGGTCTCCGCGGCCTTCGGCCTGCAGGCGCCGACTGCCGGTGGCGCGGCCGGTCGTCTTCTTGGCGCCGCCTTTCATTGCTTCGGCTTTGTGCGCGATCTTCTTCGAGATACTCATGGATACCAGCCTGGGTGAGTAGTCTGCTGGGGTTCGGTGGCAGGAAGATCCATGTTGCTAGGTCGGCCACCGAGCTGCGCGTGGGGGCGGTCTACCGGGGGGCGGATCAGTGCCCGAACAAGTGCAGCCTGCTCCGACGACCGCCGTCCGGGGCGGGAGCGCGATCACCGTGGGGTGAGTCCCCCTGCGCGTTCGCGTTCTCCGCGCGGGCGGGCTCGCGTTGGTCGCCCCGGTCGTCGCGGCCCCTCCCGGCAAAGGTCGTCTCGCGGCGCGACTGGCTGCCTCCGCGGCGCGATGCCCTGCCCCGGCGAGAAGCTCGGCGGCGTGCACCGGTCAAGAGCAGGCTCAGCCCGAACAGGGCCGCCGCTCCGACGACGATGCCGTACAAGAACAGCGTGCCGGTGGAGCCGGTCATGCCGTGGCCGAATACCGAGAACCCGCCGGTGAGTTCATGCCCGCTGCCGCTGTTGGTGAGAACACCGGCCACGCCGACGACTATCGCGGCGATCAAGACGATGAGTCCGAGAATGGCGATCATGACCCTCTCCAAGGATCTACCTGCTACTCCCACGGTAGAACCGCACCGTCCACGAAGCCACCGCGGCAGGAACGGCAGGATTCCCCGGGGACTGGCGGCTCACTTCCTGGAGACCATCGACCGCGACAGCGCTCGATCTTCCAGGTGGCCGTAGGCGAGCGAGGGCTTGGTGAGTCAGCGCGGTATTGCCGCTCGAAGAGCACCCCAGCCGGGGCGAGCCTGGTAAACCGGCCAGCGCACTGCTCCCCACTGCCGGTCAGCACCTCCTCGGATGGCATTCCAAAATGCCACATGGTCTCGGCGAACGCCGCTGCGGACCGCCCGGCCCGACGGCTCCGCCGCGACCTTGGCGATCACGACAAAACGGGAATGATTTCGATCCCCGTGATCAGCTTGCACCCCGGCCTCCGGCCAAGAACACCCCACCCATCCACCCGGTTCCACCCCGGAGACCGGCGACCGACACAGCGAAGGCATCTCGCCCGGACGGCCTGAAACATCAGGAGGTCAGCGGGATTTGGAAGCGGTTGCCGTGGGGGGCAGGTGAGCGCCACAGTGGGAGGGAGAGCATTGTGCGAGATCGGAGGACACCGTGATCGCCCTGGGAGTCATTCTGCTCGTCATCGGGTTCCTGGCCAAGATCGCCATTCTGTGGACCATCGGGATCATCCTGCTCGTCATTGGACTGATCTTGTTGCTCCTGGGCGCTGTTGGGCATGGGGTCCGCGGGCGACGGCACTACTGGTAGAGGGCCTCGACACCCGCACGGCGATGAAGTCCCGCGCGTGTAGAGCCGATGGCCGGCGATGTAACGACGGCCGTGTGTGGCACGCGTCGTTGCGTGCTCACCCGTGAGATCAAGATCGTGTGGGGAAGTCCCGATGAGAGTGCGGCGCACCGCGTGCCTGGGCAGTACGTCACCGGTGGCCGTTGAAGCCTGTCGTGCGGGGCGCGCCGAGCTGCATGCGGCTCAGTCGTTTCTGAAACATGGCTGCCGGTCGTGGGCTGTAAGGAGTGGAGGATGCGATGTCGACCATCGTCATCATCGTGGCTGTCGTGGTCATCCTGGCCGTGGTCGCGCTGGTCCTGCGGACCACGATCCGGCGCCAGCGGCTGCGGGAACGTTTCGGGCCGGAATACGAGCGCACGGTCCAGGCGAAGCACAGCCGTGGCGCGGCCGACCGCGACCTGAGGGCGAGGGAGGAGCGGCATGAAACGCTGGAGATCAGGCCACTGCCCTCGACGGTGCGGGACCGGTACGCCCGGGACTGGACCAGCGTGCAGGAACACTTCGTCGACCGTCCCGACCAGGCCGTGGGCGAGGCGGACCGGCTCGTGACCACGCTCATGAGCGAGCGGGGCTACCCGACCGAGGGTTACGAGCAACAAGAGCGGGATCTCTCGGTCGAACACGCCCAAACGCTGCAGCACTACCGCATCGCCCACGAGATCAACGAGCGCGCCGGCAGCAGGGGCACGTCAACCGAAGAACTGCGGAGCGCGATGGTCCACTACCGGGCGTTGTTCGAGGAACTGCTGCACGACGGCGGCACCGCTTCGTCGGACAAGGAACGCCGATAGTGCCCAGCAGCCGGGAGCGTGACCACCGCATGGAGGTGAAGGGACATGCAGAGAGAAGGACCATTCGGGCGCGACGAGTATGCCGAGCCCGGCCAAGAGGGTCTGTCCACCGAGGACATCGCCCGGCCCCGGACAGATGCACCGCAACAACCCCCCGACGATGACCTGACGGCAGCCCCCGCAGCCGACCGGGCTGCGCCCAGGACCAGAATCACGGACGCGGCCGAAGGGGAGCCGGACGCCGCAGCCGGCGGACACGACGCGTCCGCGCAGAAGCCCGATACCGCCCCGCTTCTCGGACCCCAGGAGACAGAGGACCTCCGGACCAGGTGGCAGGAGATCCAGCAGGGATTCGTCGATGACCCGCAGCAGTCGGTGCGTGCGGCAGACGCGCTCGTCGCCGAGGTGATGCAGCTGCTCGCCACCACATTCGCCGACCACAAGCACGGGTTGGAAGGTCAATGGCACCGCGGCGAGGAGGTCGCCACCGAGGACCTGCGCAAAGCCCTGCAGCAGTACCGGTCCTTCTTCGACCGCCTGCTCAGCACCTGACCCTCCGCCGGCCGACTGCGCAAAAGGCCACGCCGTGGCGCAGTCGGCCGTCGCTTATCGAGTTGCCCGCAGCGGAGCGCCGACCGCGTGCGTATGCCGCAGCGCGGACATTGGAGTCGATCAGGCCCGCCTCGGTGTACGGCACGCCGCGTCGGTGGCAGCGCTCGCGCACCACAGGCCGGGTCAGGCGCAGGCTGTGGCGCGGCATGCTCGGAAAGAGGTGATGCTCCACCAGGTAGTTCAGACCGCCCAGGGACCAGTCGGTCACCCGTCCGCCCCGCACATTGCGCGAGGTCAGCACCTGGCAGCGTAGATGCCCCCGCCGTTCGCCGTCCGCCTCAGGCATCGGCATACCCTTGTGGTTCGGCGCGAAGGAGCAGCCCAGGTGCAGCCCGAACAGCGCGTGATGCAGCAGCGCGAAGACCGCGGCGACACCCACCGGCATCGCCGATGACAGCAGGTCCGCGTAACCGATCAGGTGCGCGGCGAGCAGCGCTCCCTCGACAGCCCCCACGTGCTGGCTGCCGCTTGAGGCCCATGATGCTGGCGACCTTCAGCGCGAAGCCCTCCAGCAACGGCATCGGGTAAAAGCCTTGCCTGACGTTTCGTCACAAAAGTGCGAAGCCTTCGCGTTCGACGGCCTGGGCCTGTCTCCACCCCAACGCGCCCACTTCGACGTCCGGATCCTTGCCCACGTGATTGGGAGGGGTGTGGTGCCGGTTGAGACGCGGTTTCCGTGTTCATCCTGTAGATCATGTCGGCACGGCCTGACCCGGCTCCACCGCTGTCACCAGGACGGCGACGGTCACCGGACCGGGGGCGTCCCCTTCCGCTGCCGCGGCCACCGCCGCCCGGACGGCGAGGGAGACATCAAGGGCGCGATGAGTCTCGGCGACCGCCAGATGGATCTGGAGGTGTCTGCCTGGGGGCTCGTCGCTGTCCTCGATCCGGACGGGGCACGCAAGACCTCCCCTGGCCACGGGCCCGGGCACTCCTGGAACGGGGGCGAGGCGGGTCACACCGGGGACAGCCATGGCAACGGTGGCCAGCTCCGCTGCCGGGTCCCGCACAGGCACCGGCCCGGGCGACGGGTGCTCGGGCTTAGTGACCGCGACGTGCGAGGCACTGGTTTCTCCCGCTGCACTTTCGCAGGCTTCGGCCGCGGTCGGCTGCTGCGCCGACCGCGGCACCTCCAGCAGGTCCGTCACATGCAGATTGACCTCGGCCACTACCAGCCCGAGACGTTCAACAGCCGCTGCGAACAGCGTATGCCGCAGCTGCTCCGCGACCTGGGGCAGGGGCTGCCGCGCCTGCGCCGAGAAATCCGCCTCGATCCGCAGCGGTCCGGGCGGCAGTGCAGTCCGGGGCGCCGGGACACTTGGCTCCGGCGCTGCTTCCGGGTCGGCCAGGCGAATCCGCAGCGTGCCCGGCCGAATCCCGGATACTCCGGAGGCTGCGCGGCTCAGTACCCCGCCAGCGGCTCGTTCGGTGATCCAGGACCCGTCCTCCGGCCCGCCGAGCGGCAGTAGTCGGCCCAGGCCGAGTTGCTGCCGTACGGCCTGGGGCCATCCGTCATCCGTCATCGGTTCTCACCCCTTCTCTTACCGCGTTCTTCCACTGACCTGCTGTGCCCAGACTGCCGGAACCACCCTGTTGCGGCTGCTCATGCCACCTGTTCGGTGGGGCGGTCCCACGTCTGCCGTATCCCTGGAGCAGTGCCAGCCAAACGGACCTGAGGTGGAAAAGCGGGCGGCTGTCACCTCTTCTGGGAAAGGGACGACCGGCCATGACCGAGAGCGGACAGCAGAACCGCCCCGAGGCATCCGGAGCAGAGTCCATGGGCGAGGGGACCAGGAAGAACGCCGGCGTGAAGCGCGGCGACCCGGGCGCGCGGGGTCAAACCACCATCGCCGAGGGTGTGGTCGAGAAGATCGCCGGGATGGCGGCCCGTGATGTGGCCGGTGTCCATGCGTTGGGCAGCGGCATCTCCCGGTCCTACGGTGCCGCGCGGGAACGCGTGGAAGAGCAGCCGGCGGGCACGGTGCCCGGGGTTTGACCCCGCGCGCCCGCCGTCCAGCACGCGCTGCAACTGCGGCTGGATCTTCTGCCGCCGCCTCCTGCCGGTGTGGGTGGTGGTCTTGCCGACGAGCTGGAAGAGAAAGCCCCGTTCGTCGTCGAGACGGAGCATCCGGGCGAGCGCGTCCAGCACGGGCGCGGACGCCTGCATACGGCCCTGTTCGAGATGCGTGTAGTAGCCGGTGCTGATGCTGGCGTGCTGGGCGACCTCTTCGCGGCGCAGCCCGGCGACCCGGCGGGGGCCGCCGTTGTCGGGCAGGCCCACAGTGCGCGTGCTCAGCTCGGCGCGACGTTTCTTGAGAAATTCTCCCAGCTCGTTGTAGGGGAACATTGCCGGTCATGCCGCTCAGCGTGACACCGAACGCATCAGAGGAAGGAGGGAGGGTTTCCACCCGGGATGTCTCCCTCCCTGGATGCCTGTCTCCGCATTTCGCTCCTGCCCTGGCATGTGGGGCTCGGCATAGAGCAGTGCGCGCGGCGATCCGAGCGCCGTGCAGGCAAGGTCCTTCCCAAGCCCGAGCGAAGCCCCTCCATCGACAAGGACTCACCATGACGACCTTCGCCCTCGTCGGCGCCGGCCTGGGGCTCGCCACCGACCGCCGCTTCGGAACCGCCGGACACCCCCTCGCCCTCACCTCCCTCAGCGCCGGGAAGCTGGACGGGCTGACCGCCGAGCTGGCCGGCGACGGCATCTTCACCGCGACGTCCTCGACATCGAGTCCCTGGACGCGGCCCTGTACGCGGCGGCAGCCACCCCTGGGGTCCATCGAAATCCTGCAGTACAGCCTGGTACCCCGCGCAGACTTCACGAAGCCGGTGGGGCGGACGAGTAGCCCCAACAACCAGCCCCCCCACC